>JAPLSR010000030.1 GCA_026398545.1 Candidatus Sumerlaeota bacterium
GGCAATGCTGACATGCGAAAACCACGGGTCGCCCCAGCCCTATGTGATAAACCAGACACAGTCCGTTGTCCCTAATTACGGTGTCTATCTGGGATACCTCGGATTCAAGACGGGGGTTACTTACAATATGACCATCACTGACACCCTGCCTGCGGGTGAAAGTGGTCGCAAGGTTGTGGCGGACGGACTACACTTTATGTATGGGGAACCCTTCCCTACTGGCACACCCACGCCGACTCCTACTGTAACTCCCACAGAAACCCCAACCCCAACGCTCACCAAGACCCCAACGCCAACACCCATACAGACCAAAACTCCCCAACCGACCCCGACTCCTTCACCATCGCCGACACCGACGCCAACGCCGACACCGACGGCTACACCCACACCGTTCCCCACGGGAACGCCTGAGCCGACCCATACGCCCATGCCCTCACCGACCCCAACTCCGCCCCCCACTCCAACGCGAACCCCAGCTTTCCTCTGCCCGCCGCCGGACCCCGACCAGTCGCCTGATTATATCACAAAAAGCCCGGGGATACAATTCATCCGCGATGTGGAATTCAACGATGATAACCAGTATGTTTATGCCCTTTATCGTTACAATGATGGGACATGGCGATATAAAATCTGCTCATATTCTTATGATGAAATAAAAACGGCGCCTGCGGAGGTTTCGGAAAACTGCCTGCCCGATTCCGGCGATTTCATGTATATGACCAGGGCTGAGAAACCGCGTTACATCGGAACAAACCGCCTTGACGCCACTACCCCCTGGGTGGAAATGTATCGGTGCGAGAAGGATGGAAGCCTGACCCGTCTTGCCCATAGCATCGCCCCCGATGCGCTGAATCCCCTGATACCTCCCGATTATGTTATCACAACTCTTACAACCACCAAGCGGGGCTGTGTAAGTCCCCTGCCCGCCTCCGTATATTTACCTGTGGACGCCTCCGTATATGAGCCTCTTTATCCCATGATTGACCCACCCCTTTCTTTTGGCGCCCAGGTTTTCGGGTTCCTCAAGGCTGTGGAGCCGACTCCCGCAGCCCCCCCCCAACCTACGCAATCCGTAACGCCCACGCCTACGCCGCAACCCACGGTTTATCCCAGTTTCTTCAATTTTCAGCCCATTTTTGACTATCGTTATGGATATTATGCCTCCCTTTACCAGCAGAGTCTTATGATAGGCGACCTTTACTTCGGATATGGGCATGTCATTATCCCCATGGAGACCAATCCCGGCGCCCTTCTTGTGGCTTATCCTTATAAAGATACAGGTATGGTTACCTACCGCTCGCCAAGCGACCGCGAAACAGGCATTGAGCGGGTGGACTTCGGCGCCGACACGGTTCGTTTCAAGTCCGATGAAGTGGTATTCCATCCAACCGACCCCATTGCCTTCCTTCCCAGCACTTACGATTCCGGTCTCTGCATGGTTGACCTTTCGGGTTATTCCGTGAAGGGGCTTTACTGGTATCGCGGTCAGAAATTTACCCATCCCCTGCGTCCAACAGGAGGAATGGATGACCAGAGCCGGAAAATCGCCATCAGCGGCGATGGCAATTATGTGGCAATCCAGAGCGCCACGAACAGGGCAATATACTCTTGGAAGTTGAAAAAGGATGATAAGGACAGGTGGACGGCGGAGCCTGTAAGCGTCTTTGCCCCGACCGGCGGCGCTTTTAGTTACAATAATAAATTTGTCATCGGATTCCAGAATGGCATCTATGTCTCGGACGGCATCAATATTCTTTACTCCCACATTGAAGATGACTCAACGCGTGTTATAACCGCGCCCGATGCCACGGAACCGCTGGTTAATGCCACAGCGGGTGGACTCTGGGCTGATGGCGAGCGCAAGATTCTCGCCTGCCGCGCATTCAACACCGACCTCAAACAATATCTCTATTTCTTCAAGATTGGAAACTGGAATTATACGGTGGAATTCGTAAAGCCGAAGCTTGGTCTGAACTCGGATTGCCTCTTCCGCCTACCCCTGAATACGCCTGCCAGTATTGTTGTAAAAATCCGAACCCTGGATGAAAAGACTCCTGCAAACTCCGATGTTGAGGTGAATCTATACTATATCATTTATCCTTCCGCCGGCGGCGAAGCAATCAATGTCGGACCTATTGCTATGCAATGGGGGGATAATCAAGGCGAGTTCAAAACCGAGATTACGCCCACCACGGCAGGCGATATTGTCCTGCGGTGCGAAGTGAACCCCAATGACAAACCTAACATCGTGGATAAGGGGCGGCTGAAGGGGAAAATACGGGACAATGACGACCCGTTTGTCACTATTACCTATGTGGCGCCGCGCCATGTTATCGTTCCGCAACGCCTTCCATCTCCTTATAAATGCCAGATTCAGGGCGAGGTGTTCTGGGGCAAGGCTTATGACTGGGATGAAAAATATGTCAGTGTCATATTGGATAACACGGGGTTAGAGAAAAAGCAGTATTTCCATGATAAAGACCGTGTGGGTTCAATCACAGACCCATTCTTCTATGAGCCTGCAAAGCAATTGCCTTACGATGAATATCTCCAATTCAATGTCCAGGCATTTGCCACGAAACCGGTGAATCAACAGATTACATCCGATTTGATTCCATTTACTTATGCCAACAAACCGATGTGCGTGGTTTCATGGCAGAGGCTTGTCAATAACAAGCTGGGCGGACATTTTTCCTCCCTTCTGGGAACATGGGCGGCAAAGCTCAACGACCCGTATTACCTTTACAGTTACAGTGAGAATAACCCACCGGGGGAGAAAACACAGTGGAATATCGGCTTCAAGGGCAAGAACCTGCAGATTGTCGGGATAACAATTCCTGTCATTGAAGATATCGAGTTTGGCATTGGCGGGAAATGGAAAGAAAATGTGCAATTCCGCTCCGATTATGAGCCCCTTTCTTACAAGGGCGAGGGGGAAATGTCTCTCTCGTTGACCATTCCCGTTGGTCTGGCAAATGTGGATGGCAGCCGCAAGGCATCTATCAAAACCGCCGGTCTTTCTGTCAGCGATTGTTACTATGTGATTAAAGAGGGTGCCCAGAAGAAGATATCCATTGAGGGAACCGTAGGTGCGGGCATCTCCATGGACGCCTTCCATCTTCTCAGGAAAATCAAGCTGGATAAGATTTTGAAACTCCTGGGCAACCGTAGAATTCTCAGATTCCTGAAAGATTGCCTCAGCTTCCGGGGTGGCTTTGACCTGATTGTTAATGTGGAGGGTTATTATATCAAAGACCTCAGTCAGTATCTTGGCTTCCGGCTTGAAGAAATGGACGGTTACTTTAAACCGGAGGTGGCGGGGGAAATAAAAACATCGCTTAAACAGGGCTGGGCGGAGTTTCAGGCATCTGTCAAAGCCAATATGGTTCTGAACGCCCGCGATGTCTTCGAACTCCGTTTCCCCGTGCGCTCCGCAGAGGCTTATGTCACCGGCAGCTATAAATTCTTGAAATGGTTCGAATACCAGGACCAGCCGGATAAGCCTTGGCTCAGCGTCAAATGGCCTACAACCCCCGGCGGTTTACTAGGCGAACCTGTTGTCTCTTCTGAATTCATACCGAGCATATACCTGCCCATCTATACAGACCAGGTCATGAGACAGAAGGACGATAAAGTGCTGACGAGAATCCTCGGGACTGAGGCAGAGCAGACGCTTGTGGCGGATGCCTTTACTTTCACCATCCCGCGCCAGGCAACCTCCGGCAACAAACGGATGGTGGTCTATACATGGGCTCGCTCGGATGTTCCGCGAGAACAGGCGCTCGAATTGAAATATATCTACTTTGAAAACGGGGCTATTGTCAGCCAGGGAGCCATCACTAATGACACCCGCGTGCAGGATAGTGATGACCTCATTGCCACGCCTGAGGGCAATTTCCTCCTTTCCTGCGTTTCCTGCAATGTGGATGGATTCACCCTGCCCGGAGATGACTTCGACCAAAATCTCCTTGCTTCCGCGCCGCATCTCGAGATTGCCTGGGCAAAATTTGACACGGGAGCAAAAACCTGGTCGGCGCTCAATTACCTCACCAACAACTCCACGCCGGATTATGAGCCGCACCTTTGCCTGAACCACGAAAATAAGGTGATGCTCTTCTATTCCGCGCAAAACAATGTGGACTACACTGCCAGTCCGACAGCGCCCGAAACCATTATGTATAGCATTTATGACGGCTCCTCGTTCGGCGCTACAAATACGCTTCTTTCCGGTATAACATCCCCAATCGTGTATGATTGCGCCGCTTACGCATCCAAGACCTGGCTGGTTATCTCCCGCGATGCGGATGATGATGAACTCACCACGCCGGACACCCATCTTTACGCTATGGCATATAAAGGGACACCTCCTGCATGGGATGCGACGCCGACAGAACTTACCACGGGCGCCATTTTTGATGAGTCCCCCTACCTCATGAAAACGGCGGACGGCAGCCCGCTTCTCGCCTGGCAACGTAATGACCGCCTCGTTTATTCCACAGGCGAGCCGCTTGCGGCAAATCCTGTCTTCCTTACGGATGGACAGGGCGATGGAAACGGTAGCCTTGTCCAATACCAGCAACTGCCTAATGGAGACTTCCTCATCTTCAGCTATATTGTGTCTCCCTGGAACAGCCTGCCGGATGCCCCCGTCACAGACGACGTCGTTTATGATTATGTGGAGCCGGAATATGGCTCATGGGGACCCACGCGTATGACGAGTGATGAGCTGGTGGAAATGAAACTGCAGGTGGCGCCACTCCCCAATGATGCCGTTTCCGCCCTTTATACGAAGAGGGAGCTGGCAGAAAATAAGGATGGCATTCCCATCTTTGGCAAAACTTCCATTGTTTTGAAGGAATTTACACCCAATCCCCAGATTTCCAACGAATTCACAATGCTGATGCCGGGCGATGCGAAGCAGGGCAAAACCTTCCAAATTGACCTCACTGCCACGCGCACACTCAAAATTTACTCCTGTGATTTCAAGATAACAATGCCCGAAGGTATTACAATCCAGAGCCTCACGCCCTCGCCTCTCCTCACGGGCTCCATTGATGCGGGAAATAAAACCGCCTTCATTCGGCGGACGGGGGCTCTTCCGGTGGCTGTGATTCCAGTTGGAACACCCGTCGCCACACTTCAGGTCAAGGTCGCTCTCGATGCGCCCATGGGTTCGCAGGAAATTATCCTCGCCGACGAGGACGGCGGGCTGAACTACATGACCACACAGACGATTGGGGTCGCCTTCGCAGAGACCCACGCCCCTGTCACCATAAATAGCGCCTTCTCACAATCGTGGATGCTGTATTAGTTGAATCCGTCGTTGACACAGCGTCTGTATGAGTATCAATATTCTTTTGACGCGGCAGGGAATCGGACGCAGATGAAATACTTCGACGGCTCAACTACGCATACGACATCGTACACATATAACAATGGCAATCAATTGACGGAACGTCATATCTTCGGACTGTGTTTTTCATATCAATACGACGCCAACGGAAACATGACCCGAGAAGAGGAGGACAAAGAAGACCTCCTGCGCACATTCCAATGGAATGAGGATAATCGCCTGATCGAGGCAGTGAATTATGGCACGGGACATGTCTATTACACCTATGACGCCCTGGGACGACGCATTCAGCGGTTTGATCCGGCAAGCGGGATCAGGACTCTCTATTATTACGACGGCCTGACGGTGATTGCGGAAAAGCAACAGGAGGAAAACGATCCATGGTATTGGAATCGCAATATTCACAGTAGCGCCGGGCGTGATTGTGTGGCGCGCATCCTGCTGGTGCTCTTATGTATGAAAATCAAAAGCGGTCTGATGGATCCCTGGCGACGCACCACGCAGCCCCCTTACATAACCGTGGGGCAGCAACGACTCGCCATGACCATGAATTTCAATCAACTTGCCTCAATGAGGCAGAATGATAATAATTCCGGCGACTCAGAAATATCAAAATGTCAAAGAACAAAAATTCGCCAAAGTCTAGATAAAGCTAAAACACTCAAAATACTGGCAAACAAAGCTGCTGTCAAAGATACACGCAACGCATAGACCGCCGAGCCACATTGTTCGGATTTTGGAGTGGAGTAATGAAGAAAGTTGCATTGTTTTTCGCTTTAATCGTTATGTTGTTAATAATAGTTACCCGCACTTTCATTTCAGGTTGGGGACCTCATGCGAATTACTCAACCACGGGGCAGGTGTCATACGGAATCGCCTATAACTCCACCGACAATCTTTCATATTGTTCTTGGGCACAGCAGTCCATGAACGGTATGTGGCGATTTGGCGATCTATACACAACGACAGAGCACAACCGCCTGATGTTTAATTCCCTTTTCCTGCTGATTGGGAAGATATCGGCGCTTTTTTCGGCAAGTCCTATTTTCATTTTAAATATTTTTGCCCTGCTGGCGGTTCCATTATTTGTATTTTGTGTAGCACGAATGTGTTACTTACTAGAACTTAGCAATTTCTCGGGTTTTTTGGCTATTTGTATGGCTATAGGAGGCGGCGGCATTTCATGGTTTCGGCAATTTGTTTTAAACGTCGGCTTGGGAAAGATTCTACAAATTGGACAAAAAGGCCCCGATCTTTTCTATCACGATCTTTATCCGGGAATATCTTTTTTCATCTATCCCTATCAGTCCATCACCGTTTCTGTTCTATCTTTTTTATCCCTTATGATCGTTCAATACGATAATTATAAACAGAGACTATCACTAAAAGGAATCTGTCTTATTGTTAGCTCCAGCCTGTTGCTTGCATCAATTCGGCCCTATGAGCCGCTCTTTGTGCTTGCAGCTTATGGCATTTTGGCCGCCGCATCTTTTGTATTCCCGTTGCATAAAACTATTCGGCGGCGTCGCTTTGTGGTTATTAGTTGTTTGTTAGTGGGAATACTGCCTATGACAATTTATAGTTTCTGGGTTTCTCATCAACCGGTCTGGAGCAACTTTGCCAAGGCATCGCTGAATCTTCAAACTGGAGACTGGATTGCCGCATTTTTTCTGTTATGGATCCTTGCCAGCATCGGATGTGGCAGTGTGCTTGGTGCGCGCTTTCTTTCCTCGCGGTTTTCCTTCTTTGCATTATGGTCTCTCGCTTGCGGCTTTTTTCTGATTATCCTGAATACCGCATACACGAAATTATCTTCCGGATGCACAATTCCGTTGGCCATTCTAAGCGGGCTTGCAATACATAAATACGAATCTCAATTTCGAGCGAAGGGGCTTATTATTCCCATATTATTCTCTCTCATCTTTCTTTCCCTGGCGTCAACAACTTTGATGGTCATAACCAACGCTCTGCCTCAAAGTCCGGTTTGTCTCTCCTCAGAGTTGTTTCAAGCCATCAAAAGCATCCGCAAAGATGCGCCTTTTGCCTTGCCAACCGTCCTTACTGACAACGAAACGGGAGACACATTACCCGGACTTGGCGGCTTTCGTGTGTTTTGCGCTCACTGGTCGCTTACTGATGATTATAACCGGAAGTTGAGCGTTCTTGCCAGATTAGGATTTTGCTGTAAGTCCGAGCAAAATTCGGAAACATGGAGTTCAGGAAATCTTAACTCCATTGAAGTTCAGTTTCTCAAACAGGTTAAAACAGGAACATTTCAGTATCTAATGATAAGAAAAGACCACCTAATTTATCAAGATTTTTTAAATGTTAAAGATTATTCCGTAATTTACGATGGACATCCTTATCTTGTTATAAAAATGAGTCATAAAGTCTGTTCGATAATTGAGAAAAGACTTCTAACAACCGGATTAAACGCAATATCCAATGCCAGGCGCCCCGTTCCCGGATATTTTTGATTCAAGAAGGTTACTTGTCCCGTCCCCAAAAGGAACATATTTTTGACTATTTGTTTAACAGACTAAAAGGTTGCGCGTGAATGCAACGGCGCGCTGGATGCACCCTTTCAAGGTTCGCCCTTTGCCGATCTCTCGAATCAGGGCGCTGCCGACGATGATCCCGTCCGCCTTGCTCTCCAGAAGCGCCACATGTTCCCTTTTCGGACATTGAGGAAATTGAGGGGCAATCTCACCCATTTGCTCCATTTTCAGTTCGGTTTTAAACGGCTATTTTAAAAATCGCCAGGACAAAATTGATTTTATACAGCCCCGAATAATAATTGACAAGGCAATCAACACGCTTTAGCCAAGGTCGAGTTTATATTAATGGTTTAGAGGGGTTTTGGAGTTATGCCATAGAACGATTAATGAAACATCATGTGATATCTCCAAAACATTTTCCTCTCTATATCAAAAAGCTTGAATTTCGGGACAACCATCGAAAGGAAGATTTATTCCCTTTAATTGTTAATTTAATCACAGAATTTGGTTCAGATCTTGAGTAATCACCAAAATAAGAAATTTATATGATAATGCAGTAGGAGGTATATGATGGCAGATAAGAAAGCGGATCTGGCAGGGCCTGGCATCAGCACTTATGAAGAGGTGGATAAAATCCTTCCCCACAATTATGAGGCGTTGTTGGGTCCCAAGGAGAGAATGAAAGCAGTATACAAGATTAAAAATTTTATTGAAGAGAACCTGTGCAAGGAACTCAACCTTTGTATGGTTCAGGTTCCGCTCATCGTAACCAAGGAGAGCGGGATCAATGATTACCTTGACCGGGATGGTTCACGCACGCCCATTGAATTTCCTTGCGGGCTCGGTCTTGAAAAAAGAATCGAGACTCAGGTGGTTCAAGCGGCCACAAAATGGAAACGAATGGCATTGAAGCAGTTCGGCTGTGAAGTGGGTGAAGGGATCTGTACAGATATGAGGGCAGTTAGAAAGGACTATTTCCTGGACCATGACCACAGCGCCTATGTTGATCAATGGGATTGGGAACGGGTTATCACTAAGGATATGCGTAATCTGGATTTTCTGCGGGATGTCGTCGAGAGAATCTGGTCGGTTATCTATGAGGCAGGTCAGATGGTTAAGAAAGACTTCCCCGGACTCAATACTGATAAATATCCGGATATACCAAAAAAGTTGGAATTTTTTCACGCGGAGGAAATCCTGGAACGCTATCCGGACTTCACCCGCAAACAGAGAGAGACAAAAATGGTCCAGGAGGTGCATCCGGCGATCTTTATCATCGGCATCGGCTATGTCCTGGAAGACGGTTACCCCCATGAGATGCGAGCGGCGGATTATGATGACTGGATCACGCCAACGATTAAAAAGAACGGAAGGCAGTTCCATGGACTCAACGGCGATATCCTGGTCTGGAATCCGGTGACGAAGCGTCGTCATGAACTGACTTCCATGGGTATCCGTGTGACTAAAGAGACTATGGTGCAGCAGCTCAAAGTGGCCGGACAGGAACATTTTCTCCAGTTGCCCTACCACCAGGCGATCCTCAATGATGAGATACCATTAAGTATCGGAGGCGGCATCGGTCAGTCACGCACATTTATGTATCTGTTAAGGACT
>JAPLSR010000483.1 GCA_026398545.1 Candidatus Sumerlaeota bacterium
GTCAATGTCGGCGAATTACTGAAGGATTTGAAAAATAAACTTGCCCAATAAGGACGCCATTTCCCCAAAACCCCCGGATAATTTCACGCAGAGAATGTCGAAGTTGCGGATTTACTTGACAGCCCTCCTTAAGTGAAACAAGCATAAATAAAGAAGTTAATGATTAATGGGAGGATTTTTTATACTATGGAAACAAACCCAAATCAGCCTGTATATCAACAGCCGCCATCATATCCGCCGCCGCCGCCCGGTCAGCCGACGCAGCCGCCGCAAAAAAAGAGGCACGGCATCTCCTGTATTGTATTACTATCCCTTGGGGTGATTTTCACCGCTTTGGTCCTATTCGTGGGATTTATTGGATTTCTCTCAACCCTTCGGGGAAAGGTGGCGCTCCTTGAGGTTGATGGGATTATCGTGGATGCGCAGGATTTGGTGCAGGAACTTCACTACTATGCAAATAATCCCTCAGTCAGGGCAATTGTGGTTCGTCTGAACACCCCCGGTGGAAGCACAGCGGCGAGCCAGGAGCTCTGGGAAGAAATCCGAAAGGTCAGGACGGCTGGCAGACCTGTCGTTGCCTCCATGGGAAATGTTGCCGCCTCCGGTGGGTATTATATCGCCTGCGCAGCGGATGAGATATATGCCAATCCCGCCTCGCTCACCGGCAGCATTGGCGTCATTATTAATTATGCGAACTGGGAGGGACTCACTAAAAAGGTGGGATTGCGCTTTGAGGTGGTCAAGAAGGGGGAGTACAAAGATATTGGTTCACCAAATCGTCCCATGACTGAGGCGGAACGCGAACTCCTCGTGAATGTCATAAATGATGTGTATGTGCAGTTTATAGATGATATTTATTCCGCACGCAGGCACCAGATGAGGAAGGCATATTTTGCCCATCACCCCGAGGCGGAGGATTCGGAGACCACGGATGTGGTCAAGCAGTTTTTATACAGCATTGCCGATGGGCGTGTCTTCAGCGGTCGTCAGGCTTATGAATATGGTCTTGTGGACAATCTGGGCAATCTTGATGATGCCATCCGACGCGCCGGTATCCTGGGAAGAATCATCGGGAAGCCTCCGGTTTATAAAAAGAGAAAGCCCCTGAACATTTATGATATCCTGCGCGGGGAGGTCAAAAACGCCATCCGTCAGGTAACGAGCGACATGCCGGAACTGGACTACCTCTTTATCCCCAGATAAAGCCCCATCGTCACTTTTTTAGAAACTCTAAAAATGTAGGATTCACCATCCGCCTCAGGCGGACACAGAGGATAATGAAACAAAGAAAATATTGGAAACTCTTTGTGTACTCTGTGACTTTGTGGTGAATAAATTTCATTTTTTTAGGAGCTCTTAGAAGGTATCAACCTTCACTCTCAAAACACAGGTCATCGCCCGGATAATAAACCCTCATCAGTGTAAGACCGCAGGCGGGCGCTGTTGGGACACGTGCGTCCCTGTGTCCAGACCTGAGCATTTCTCTGAGGAGGGAGGGCTGGATTTTGCCCCGTGTTGCCTCAATGACCCCACCCACGAGAATCCTCACCATGTTTTGAAGAAAAGACCTGCAGCGCAGGTCAAAGGTGACAATATTCCCCTGTCGCTGACATTGAAAGGTCTCCAGGGTGAGCCGCGTCCTTTTTGCGCCGCAATCCACACTCCTGAAGCCTGCAAAATCATGTGTCCCCACAAACATCTTACACAACTCGGAAAGCAGATGGTCATCAAACCGATAAGGGATATGAGCCATGTGCAGGCGTTCGATAGCGGGCGCGGCTGTGCGATTCGCAACCTCGTATCGATACCAGCGGAGGATGGCGTCGCGTCTCGGATTGAATGAGAGGGGCGCCTCCTGCACATCCACGAGGCGGATGGTTTCCGGCAGGAGGGAGTTGCCTCCCCGGAGAATGCCACGGACGGGGATTGTTGCATCCGTCAGGAAGGAGATGACCTGACCAAGGGCGTGCACGCCGGCATCGGTCCTTCCGGCGGAGGTGACGCGGGTCTGTTTCTGAAACAGTTTTGCCAGCGCCGTTTCCACAGCCTCCTGGATGGTCGGCGCACCCGTCTGCCTCTGCCAACCGCAGAAATCCGTCCCGTCATATTCCAGAATCACCTTGATGCGCCGCGTCATGTCTAATAATCCTCCCCGCAGAATTCAGTGGAGAATAAAAATGATGCCGCAGGAGTGGGCAAGTGAAAAATATTTTCCGGTTGACTTTTAAAGAGCACTGAATGAATTAGAACCAATATTTTTCGCCGGAAGTGAGGAAACTGAGTATGGATTACGGATTTAATGAAATTCAAGTAGATATCAGAGACCTGGCGCGCAAGATAGCCATAGAAAAGGTCAAGCCGGAACGCGCACGGCTGGATGAAGAAGAGGAATATCCCTACGATATCATGAAAGTCCTTGCCCAGTCGGGTATGCTGGGTATTTATCTTGCCGAGGAATATGGCGGGTTGGGAGGGGGCTGTATGGAACTGAGCATCGCCACAGAGGAATTGAGCAAGGTCTGCGGCGGTGTGGCGGTCTGTTTTGCGGCAAACGCCCTCGGTTCTTACCCCATCATCCTTCACGGCACGGAGGAGCAGAAAAGGAAATACCTTCCCAGGGTTGCCTCAGGTGAATATTTAGCCGCCTTTGCCCTCACAGAACCCAATGTGGGCAGTGATGCCGCCGCCATTGAAACTACGGCTCGTGAAGATGGTGATTATTTCATTCTTAACGGCACAAAGCAATGGATAACCAATGGCGGCGCGGCGAGTATTCTTACCGTTTTCACCTCCACAAACCCCGGCAGGGGGGCGCGGGGCGTCTCTGCCTTTATTGTGGAAAAGGATTTCCCCGGATTTATAGTCGGCTCAAAGGAAAAAAAGCTTGGCATCCGTTGTTCTGATACGCGGGAGCTCAGGTTTGATAATTGCAGAGTACCGAAGGAGAACCTCCTCGGCAAAAAGAATCGCGGGTTCCGCATCGCCATGGACACCTTTGACAAGTCGCGTCCCGGCATCGGCGCCCAGGCGGTGGGCATTGCCCAGGGGGCGCTGGATGAGGCAATTGAGTTCACCCGCACGCGTATCCAGTTCGGACAGCCTGTCGCAAGCTTCCAGGCAATCCAGCACATGATGGCGGATTGTGCCATGCAGATTGAGGCGGCGCGTCTGCTTGTCTATCATGCCGCCCGAGCTGTGGATGCCGACGCCCCTGATGCGTCCAAGATTTCCGCTATGGCGAAATGTCTTGCCTCCGATGTTGCCATGAAGGTGACGGTGGATTGCGTCCAGATGTGCGGCGGGAACGGTTATATGAGAGAATTTCCCTTGGAGAAATATATGCGTGATGCCAAAATCACCCAGATTTATGAAGGCACAAATCAGATTCAGCGCACCATTATTGGACTGGAACTCATCAAAGAGTCGGCGCAGAAGAAGAAATAAGTTCAATCACAAATTACAAATGACAAATGTGAGTTTACATCAAGGTTTTGTAAACTTGCATTACAATGTTTTTTATTTTCTTGACATTGTAAGCGAAATTAGAGGATAAATTCTCTATACGACTACTGCTTAGGTCAGTTTGCTCAGTTTAGTTCAGTTGAAACCGATTTAACTGTCAAACAGACTAACCAAACACGAATTAACCTCGTCGTCGAAATAATCACCGTTTAGTTCAATAAAATGCAAGAGGCGAGAAGTCAGAGACCAAAATCCAGAAATCTGACAAACCGACCACGCGCAAGTCCATTTAGCGACCTCGTTTTTTCACAGTTATGCCATAATGAAATTTCAACAATTTGATTTTTTATACTGTAAATAAAGTATCTTGAATTTAAGGAGATGAACAATCATGTTGAAAAAATTTAATAAGATTTCTAACCCGAGGGCAAAGATTTGTGCAGGGTCACAGACAGCTTTGCTGAGGGCAATCACACTCCTTCTTTTGGTGGTGCTGGTGGACAGGCGGGTAATAGTGGCTCAGCCTACACCCACTCAGACATCTACACCAAGACCTACACCTACCGAAACACCGACGCCCACGCCGTCACCTACTCCTACTAAAACTCCTACGCTTACGCCGACACCTACGCCGACACCTAAACCTACCAAAACTCCGACACCGATTAGTTTGAGTGAAGCGTTGGATATCCCAGGGCTTACCTGGACAACTGGTGGAAATGCAAATTGGTTTGGGCAATCAGCAACTTATTATTTTAATGGTGATGCGGCGCAGAGTGGCTTAATTTCCCACAATCAAGAATCATGGATAAGCACGAACGTCACAGGACCGGGGATTATAAAATTCTGGTGGAAAGTCTCCTGTGAACCGTATAATGATTACTTGGAATTCTTAGTTGACGATAATTCAGGGTATGTAACCTCTAGCAATGTTGGTGGTTGGAAGTATAAGAGTTATAATATTGGATTGGGTGTGCATACACTGAAATGGAGATATGTTAAGGATGCTACTGGTTCAATGGGCTCGGATTGTGGCTGGCTGGACAAATTAATATATACTGCCTTACCACCTCCAACGCCAACAGCCACGCCCGTAGGCGACCTTGTGGTTCATTCAGTAGAAATTACTCAGCAAATTCAGACCTATAATAATTCTCTCCCACTGGCAGCTAATAAGCCGACGATGGTTAGAGTTCATGTGGGGGCAATTGGCGCCACGGCTTCTGTTCCCGGAGTTACGGCAAAACTTTATGGCTGGCGCAATGGTACCGGCGGACCGCCTCTTCCAGGTTCTCCGCTATCTCCCGGGAACGGTCCAATTACACTGCCAAAATTTCCAGACCATGCAAATATCAACCATAGTCTTTACTTTATGCTTCCTGATGCGTGGCGAACTCCAGGAGTAATTGCCATCAAGGCACAGGTTGACCCATACAATTCTATTTATGAGACTAATGAAAGCAATAACTATAGCGGAAATTATTCTAAATCCTTTGAACAAACCAAGCAGATTAACCTTGTTATGGTCCGTGTGTGGTATCAGCATGGAGCCGAGAACCTGACACCTGGCACCTGGGCATACTGGGGTAGCGCGGGCTGGCTTTATCGGATATTTCCAACAACATCCGTTAACGTGTGGGAATTTTCTGGCAAGGTCCTTAAATTCACCGGAGACCTTAATACTGACGAAGGCTGGGACAATCTGCTATATAAAGTAGGTTTGCTTAATTTCTACACCGATGACCCCACCGACAACTGTATATACTATGGTTTAATTCATCAAAATGTGGTCACCGGTGATCATCTAGGGCTTGGATATTATCCACCATGGATGGATTCCATTGGCAAGGTATATAAATGGGAACTGGCATACAGCGGCAGCATTCTCGGACACGAACTCGGACATAACTTTGGTTTTAAACATTCGTGGGATGACCCCAGCAATTCTCCTACCTGTTACCCGGACTATCCCGTGGATGTATTTTCCCGCATGGTATTTCCAAATACGACTATTGAAATTATGAATTACGGTCCCCTATTTGCAAGATTCTGGCCAAACGCTTATACTTATGGTCGTCTGTTTGATAGATTTAGAGGCACTGGAGCTGCCAAAGATAGCCTTGACAAACCGGAAAAGAGAGACCCGCGAATTGCCCGTATCCAGACTAAAAGCAAGGGAAGCAATGAATACCTGATTGTCGCAGGTATTATCTTCCGCGCCGGCGGCACAGGTGCGCCAGTCCTTGAGCGCCTTGACCCGATGCAACGGCTCTTTCTTACTGCAGGCGGAAATACTGAGACCGGGACAGGGCAATACTCCATTGCCTTGCAAGATAGTGTTGGAACCACGCTATTTGAGCGAAAGTTTGAACCTCAATTTCTGGGATGTGAAGAAGGCGTTATTCCTGAGAGAGGATTATTTCAGGAAATCATCCCCTTTGCTACGGGAACAAGACAGATTGTCTTTCTCTACGGAACAACAGAATTACATCGTGTATATGTAAGCTTAAACGCACCACAGGTAACAGTTGTCTATCCCAATGGTGGCGAAAATCTCTCCGGGAATGTCTCCTGCTTATGGACGGCAAGTGATGATGATGGCGACACTATGACATACACGATTCAGATGAGCCGTGATAATGGTGCAAACTGGTTTATGGTTGCCAATAATATCTCCACTACTTCTTATGAAGTGAACGTTGATGACCTGCCAGGGGGCACACAATGCCTGGTGCGGGTAATTGCTACGGATGGCGTTAACTCTGGAATGGATGAGTCTAATGGAACCTTTACGATTGCCAAAAAGGTGCCTGATTGCGAAATCATCCAGCCATCAAATAACTCTGTATTTAGAATTGGACAGCCTGTAACCTTTCTTGGTGGTGCAATAGACCCTGAGGATGGTTCTCTGCAAGACGCGAATTTATCCTGGTCTTCAGACATGGATGGCGCATTGGGAACAGGAACTACGATTGAGACAGAATCCTTAACTTTAGGGACTCACACTATCACACTTCAAGCTATGGACAGCGATAGTAACTTATGCACAAGCAATATCACCATTCTTATTGAAGATGAACCACTGTTGCCGCCAACTTCCACCGGCTCTCATTGGTTATTATACCAATGATGATGGTGATGAAGATTGGATTTAGAGATGATGTTCAGACCTGATTTTCGCGCTTCACAAAAATTCGCTATAGTTTTCCCGGAATTCTAAAGTTGTAAAAAACAGAAAAAAAACACTTATCTTTCATCCCCCTATGCACAATATAGTGGAGCTCTTAAATTCATGGGTGAATCCTGTTCAGGCAGGCGTCAATTAGTTCCTGCATGCTCCCTGTGGCAAGGCAAATGCACGTGTCGGCGGCACCGTAATAGACTTTGATGGTTCCATCCGGCTCTGGAATGGCACCGTTGGAAAAGACACAGTTCATTGTTTCACCGCACCGCTCATAAGGCTCCCGCGGGGTGAGGATGAATTCCGGACATTGTCCAACAACCTTGTAAGGTTTCTCAAGGTCAAGCAGGATGACGCCCAGCCGGTATACATAATTGCATGCAAGCCAGACGCCGTGAATAATAACAAGCCACCCTTCGGGGGTCTTGATAGGTGTCGGTCCGATGCCCCATTTTTCACGCATCCATGTCTGAGGCGCAAGTTCAACAGGTCTGTGATTTCCCCAGTGAATAAGGTCGGGGGAAAAGGAGACCATATTGATTGCCTGATTGCCGTTCATGGGTCTTTCCATGCGCACATAAAAGCCATTAATCCTTTCTGGAAAGAGGGCGCAATTGCGGTTCCATGGCGGTGTGAAAAATGGGAGCCTCTCAAATGTCCTGAAATCGTTTGTCCTGACACAACCGATGCGGACAACCTCTCCAAAATCCTGTGCACAATATGTGATGTAATAAACGCCTTCAAGATAAGTAACCCTTGGGTCATAGCGATGATATTCCCAGTCCTCTAATTCGGGAGCGAAGGGGATGGGAATCGGTTCGGGGTCAATGGTAAAGTGAACTCCGTCCTTACCTCTGGCGATGTGCAATTTGTTATCGCGTCTCCCATCCTCAACGCGAGGTATCAAGATGTATTCCTGACCGAATTTGATGGCACCGCAATTGTAGACGGCATTTGCATGAAACGGGACATCCTTATAAGTTAGTATCGGGTTTCCAGGATACCGTCTCAATAATTCCGATTTCAGGAGATGTGACATAAATTCTTCACCTCCGTGTAAGATTTTTACTCCATGCGCTCAGGGATGGGTTTCAAAGAATTTCATTATCTCCCTTTATCTCAAATCTAACGGTCAGGGACGCGGCGCATAAGTCTTATACAGTTCATAATACTGTCCCACTGTTGACATTATATTAAAGCGCTCCACTGCCCGCCTGCGCCCGGCTTTCCCGAACATCTGGCATCTTTCCGGGTTGGAGAGGAGGTCTATCACTTTTGCGGCAAGGGCGTCTGAATCTCGTGGAGGGACAAGATAGCCACACACACCATCCTCGATAAGCTCAGAAAGCCCCCCCACACAACTCGCAACAACGGGCACCCCGCATGACATCGCCTCGGCAACTGTGAGTCCGAATGACTCTATCAAACTGGGCTGAACAAGGATGTTCATCGCTCCCACAAGTCTGGGTATCAGGGGGGAAATTCTCCCAAGGAATCTGACCCTGTCGGACAGGTTTTCCCTTGCCACCTCCGCCTCCAACTCATGCCGAAGCGGTCCCTCCCCAATAATAATAATAATTGTTTCAGGAAATTGCCGAAGAATAGGCGGAATGGCTTTGATAAAATATATTAAGCCCTTCATCTCAACCAGGTTTCCCACAAGACCAATGACATTTTTCACCGGGCGTTCCGTCAGATATTTACAATATTGGTCTTTTTCATTCCTTACAAGCGGTATAAAGACCTCAGTGTCCACTCCGTTATATATGCGGACGACTTTCTCCTGCGGCACCCCCTCCGCAATAAGACTATCCTTTACAAAATCACTCACGGCAATTATCATTTTTGTGTATTTGACGGTGTGCAGATAAAATCTCCTCACGAATGGACGCACAAATTTTCCCCACTCTTCCCAGGCATGAATCCCATGTTCGGTGGAGAATATGACGGGGACACCAGCGGCATGGGCTGCCATGCGCCCGATAATATCTGCCCGCAGGACGTTTGTGTGAACAATATCACACCGAAGATTCCGGATGTGCCTGATGAGGGCTCGGTAACCTAATAAGTCAAACATGCCCTTCATGGCAATAAGATGCGTGGGAATCCCGCGCTCTATGAAACGCCCTTCCAGAGCCCCGCCGCGGGAGAGCGCAGCGCTGACAACTTCCAAATCCCCATAAGATGCCATCAATGATGCAACACGCTCTGTCAGCAACCCTGGTCCAT
>JAPLSR010000363.1 GCA_026398545.1 Candidatus Sumerlaeota bacterium
TTCTCCATTGCCACGCCGGCAGAGACGCAGTTCGAGATTGCACGCTTCATACTTGAGCATAAGAAGCCCGTCCTGGTGGAAAAACCGCTTGCGCTCACATCCAGAGACGCCCGGACACTCAAGAAAATGGCGGATGAGGCGGGTGTGCCACTCATGGTGGGGCATGTCCTCCTTTTCCATCCAGCCATCCGCAGGATAAAGACGTTCATCCGGGAGGGCAAAATCGGCAAGCTCCAATATCTTTACAGCAACCGCCTGAACCTGGGCGCCGTCCGCAAGGAGGAAAATATCCTCTGGAGCTTCGCCCCTCATGACATCTCCATCTTTCAGTATATTATCGAAGCCCTGTCGAAAGAGGTCATCTCGCGCGGCGGCGCTTTCCTGCAGCCCCATATACACGACTCCTCCATGACTATCCTCACCTACCCTAATAACATCATCGGACATATCTTCGTCAGCTGGTTGCACCCCTTCAAGGAGCAACGACGCGTTGTCATCGGTTCTAAGGGGATGCTCTCCTTTGAGGATTCCTCAAATGACAGGAATATCTACTTTTATGAAAAGGGGATTGACTGGATACAGGGGGAGCCGGTTATAAGAGGGATGGACCGACTGAGGTTATCCCCTATGAACGCACCATGCCGCTCACGGAGGAGCTGCAATATTTCATCAGCCGCATTGATGGCGGTCGTGTGGAGATTGCCGACGGGCAGAACGCCATCGAGGTGCTGGAAATCCTCGAAAAGGCGACTGAGAGTCTCCTTGGAAGTGGGGAGGTCCAGATGAAATCCCCTGTCCCCAAACAGGAAAAGAGTTATTTTGCTCATCCATCAAGCTACATTGACGAAAATGTCGAAATTGGCGAGGGGACAAAAATCTGGCACTTCAGCCACGTCCAATCCAACACGAAAATCGGTAAAATGTGCACTCTGGGGCAGAATGTGAATGTCGGCAGCAATGTGTCCATCGGCAACTTCTGCAAGATTCAGAATAATGTCTCCGTCTATGAGGGGGTGACGCTTGAAGATTATGTCTTCTGCGGGCCATCCATGGTGTTCACAAATATAAAGGACCCGCGGTGCAAATATCCCCAGCGCGGCTCGGAGTTTTACCTGAAAACCCTTGTGAAAGAGGGGGCATCCATCGGCGCCAATGCCACAATTATATGTGGCAATACGATTGGCAGGCACGCCTTCATCGGGTCAGGCGCCGTTGTGACAAAGGATGTGCCGGATTATGCCCTCATGACGGGTGTTCCGGCGCGGCGTGTTGGCTGGGCTTGTGAATGCGGCGAAATCCTGCCGAAATTCAGCGAATGTGTCACCTGCCCGCGCTGTGGGCTGAAATACAGGCTGAAGGATGAAAAACTAATCAGGGGGGAGTGAAATCGCCTATGTATAAAAATCACATCATCGGGGTAGTGGTGCCGGCGTATAATGAGGAGAAGTTGATTGCGCAAACAATCAACGCCATGCCCGACTTCGTTGACAAAATTATTATTGTAGATGATGCAAGCTCCGACCGGACATCCCCGATTGTCCAGGATATCGCCATCACCAATAATAAGGTCATCCTCATCTCCCATGAAAAGAATAGAGGCGTGGGCAGCGCCATCAGCACAGGTTATATCTGGTGCCGCGACAACAATGTGGATATCGCCGTGTGTATGGACGGAGACGGACAAATGGACCCCGCCGACATGCCTTCCCTTCTCGATCCGGTGGTCAACAATCAGACCGATTTCGCCAAAGGCAACCGCCTTTTCACCGGCGAGGCGTGGAAAAAAATACCCCGGATCAGATATTCCGGCAACGCCGCTCTCAGTTTCATGACCAAGATCGCCAGCGGTTACTGGCATGTGACGGACTCCCAGACGGGATATACGGCGCTCAACAAGAAGGGGCTTCACCTTTTGCCGATTGAAAATATCTACCCCCGCTACGGAAGGCCGAATGATTTTCTTGTAACGCTGAATATTTACAACATGCGTGTGAAGGATGTGCCCGTGAAGCCGGTTTACGGCATCGGCGAAAAGAGCGGTATCAGGTTATCAAGAGATATTTTCAGGATATTCTTCCTGATAATCCGTCTCTTTTTCCGGCGCATGTTCCAGAAATATATCATCAGGGACTTTCATCCCCTCATACTTTTTTACACCTTCGGGGCGTTTCTCCTCCTTCTGGATATCCCTCTTGTTATCCGCCTGGTTTATCACAGGATAATTGATGGTCGCATCCCGCCCATAACCGCCCTCACTGTTGTCTTTGTCACCATCATGGGTTTCCAGTCCATCCTCTTTGCCATGCTTTTCGACATGGAGGCAAACAAGGACCTGAGGGGAGACATATCTTATCTGGAACAGAAGCACTAATATTCCCCATATTTTTGGTTGGCTTTACCTAAGTTGAGGCGGCAATTTACAATTGACAATTGATAATGGATAATTATTTATGAATTTATTCAAAATTTTCTCCGTTTCTCCGATTCTCCGCTTCTCCGATTCTCCGCTTCCCTTGGAACAGAAGCACTACAAGGACACACGATACTCCACTCGCAACCCCATTTCCGTCCTGCTTGTCAGGAATTTTAACCATGCCTTGCAGGATATGATTTGCGAAACGAAGGCGCGGAGGGTGCTGGAGGTCGGTTGCGGGGAGGGCTTTGTGATGGATTTGACCCGTCGCTCCCTCACGCCGGCGCTGGTTGTGGGAGGGGATTATTCAAGAGAGTGGCTTACACGGGCGGCAACCCTGCAAAAGGACGCGAATCTTCTAACTTTTGACGCAAGGCGGATTCCCTTCAGGGATTCCTCCTTTGACCTTGTCCTTGCCATTGAAGTCCTTGAACATGTGGAAAGACCCGACGTTGCCCTTGCGGAGATAGTCAGGGTCACATCAGCATGGGCAATCATTTCAGTTCCAAACGGGCTCATCTGGCGTCTGGCAAACCTCGCACGCGGACGATATATCGGAAACCTGGGGAATACGCCCGGTCATATAAATGAATGGTCTGTGAGAGCCTTCCGGCAATTCGCTGGAAAATATTTCCACATCACACGACACCAAACGCCCATCCCCTGGCAGATAGCGCTCCTCAAAAAAAGGGGATAATTCAAAACCCGAAAATTATCTCACGCAGGACTGCGCAGGATGCGCAGGGGTTATCAGGCAAGTAGCCCTCATGGGATGTCGTAAGTGTAAACTTCAATCTTGCTCAGGACTGTAGTGCCTGACTGGTCTGCCCGACCATCGCTAACGTCAAAGTAGAAATTCATGCCGTTATTGGCTACATCTGCGCCTGAATAGAGAATTGGCATACTCTCAAACCAGACGCTATACTCGCGCCCTGTTGGTGTCGGCATCTGGGCAGTATATGCGTATGAGTCCGCATCCAGTTCCGCCGACCATGAGCCGCCGACGTTGTTGTTCATCACGCGTACCCTTCCGATGCTCTGGTTGTTCGACGACAGTGTGTAAACACAGCGATACAGTTTGTTTGCCTCGTAAGTTACACCAGAAGAGTACCAGATAGACCACTCACCCCAGTTAACATGACCACTTGCATCAACAGG
>JAPLSR010000469.1 GCA_026398545.1 Candidatus Sumerlaeota bacterium
TGATTGAGGAGCAAACCATTGTGCTGTTCCAGAAAGGTCCGGGACGCGTCAGCCCACTTCTTATCCCCAAAATGATTCCGAACATGGCTGCCGGCATGGTCGCCATCGATATGGGTCTGAGGGGACCCAATTCATGCGTCGTAACAGCCTGCGCCTCCGGCACCAATGCCATTGGTGATGCCTTCAGGATTATCCAGCGCGGCGAAGCAGTCTGCATGTTGACTGGAGGAGCCGAGTCCACCATCACGAAGCTTTCCCTTGCCGGTTTTGACAACATGCATGCCATCACACGCCGCAATGATGCCCCTGAGAAGGCAAGCCGCCCCTTTGACAAAAACCGTGATGGGTTTGTAATGGGTGAGGGGTCGGGGATTCTTCTCATTGAGGAACTGGAACATGCCTTGAGGCGAGGCGCCAGAATCTATTGTGAAATTGTGGGTTATGGCTTGAGCTGCGATGCATATCATGTCACTGCTCCCGACCCAACGGGAGACGGCGCCGCCCGCGCAATGCTCGCCACCGTCCGTGATGCCGGTGTGCCGGTTACCGCCGTTGATTATGTAAATGCCCATGGCACATCTACCCTGCTTAATGATAAGATGGAGACGGATGCCATCAAGAAGGGCTTTGGAGACCATGCTTATAAACTAACTATCAGCTCCAATAAATCTATGATTGGGCATCTCCTTGGCGGTGCGGGCGGAGTGGAGGCAATTGCGACTGCCCTGACGATTTATGAGGGCATCATCCCCCCGACTATAAATTATGAAACCCCTGACCCTGAATGTGACCTTGATTATGTCCCCAACACAGCTCGCAAGGCTCAGGTAAATATTGCCATTTCCAACTCGCTCGGCTTCGGCGGGCACAATGCTGTCATCGCGCTGAAGAGATATACGGGATAATCCATAATTATTAATTTTGAATACGGGGGCAATGCCGTATTAATCAAATATTTCCATGGTTCACTTCGAGTCCCCGTTGTTTTTCCGTTTGAGGAGGGTTCTTTCTTAGATAATTAGAGGACAAATAGTCCGGAACGTTAATTTTATATGGACACTCAAGAGGGATATAACCGGGAAGCCTTAATTAAGGACTTTCTGCAAAACCTTGGTATGGGTGAAACAGATATTCACCTTGTCAATCTGGCGCTCACGCATAGCTCTTATTCGTTTGAACTGGGTGCGGGGGAGGATAATGAGCGCCTTGAATTTCTGGGAGACGCCGTGCTTGGTTTCATTGTGTCGCGCTATCTTTTTGAGAGATATCCCAACGCGGATGAGGGGTCGCTCTCCAAGATGAGGGCACGGATTGTGAGCGGTCCCCTTCTGGCAAGGCGGGCGGAGGAACTTGGACTGGCGCCATTATTGCTCCTGGGAAAAGGGGAGGAGCAAATAGGCGGTCGGGAGAGTCCAAACCTGCTCAGTAGAGCCCTTGAATCCCTGCTCGGCGCATTTTACCTCTCCGCCCCGTTTGAACATGTCTCATACTTTATACTGAAAAACATTGTTGAACAGGCTGAGACTTTCCTCATGGATGATGAGTTTGCCGACTATAAGTCGCGCCTTCAGGAATATGCACAGAGACAATTCCAGTGTGTGCCGGAATACAGGGTCATTAGTGAGACGGGACCTGACCACAATAAAAGTTTCACTGTTGAGGTGCTGATACAGGGAAAGCCATGTGGTTCCGGGACTGGTTCTCGCAAGAAGACCGCCGAGAATGAAGCCGCCTGCATTGCCCTTGAACATCTTCAGCGAGATGGGTAAAAAATCGGGGGCAGACCAGCCAAATACCAGATATTACTCCGTCAAGTTAAAAATATGCGAGAGTTTAGTTGTTATCTTAGATAGGAACCGGCATCTATCACGTTCCCATCCACATCAATTGTTTTAAAAGTAAGGACTTCATCTTTGATTTCAAACCAGAAAAAGAACTGTGTCTTATTATACAAAAAGGCGCAATTTTTAATCATTGGAATATTATGTTTATCGAGAGCGCCACTCCCTCCAACAGTAATATAATAGACTCCATCAATGAGATTGAATCTTTCGTAAATGTGGTTGTGACCGGCGAACACTATATTTGCTCGTTTCCGCAGGATGGGAAACATCACATTATAAAGCGCTCTGGCGCCAGATCTAATCTTTGAGGAAACGATGGGTCTATGCATCAAAACCAGCTTCCATCGAGAATTGCAGAAATTCAAAGAATCGTTGAGCCAGTTGAGCTGTTGTTGGTCTCCCATGAAGGAAGAGAGTGTCTCGGAATCAAGAACAAAAAAAGTAACCAGATTATTTCCAAACGTGATTTTATAGTAATTGCATCCATTCATGTTGAGTAAAGGCGAGGTTATTTCATATTTTCGGTGAAATCTGTCATGATTGCCGAGGCATCCATAGACGGGAACATGCAGGGACAATACAGGTTTCAACGGCTCCTCAAAAAGTTTTTTCATGACGATATCCGAGGATTTTCTTCCCACCAGGTTATCTCCAAGGAGAAATATGGCGTCCAGCTGTTTTTGGCGTTTTAGTTTAGCCAGCTGAATAGCAATCTTATCAACCTTGTCGGTGTTAGCCCTTGTATCACCAATTAAAGCAAAATAAACGCTTCCCTCTGGAGATGTCTGGTTGATGGCAGGTGTTAGGTAATGGGTTGAATTGATATATGGCTCGATAAAAACCTGCCTGAAATAGCTTTGGTCCACAATAGTATCGCAGATGGCAAAATATAAAAGGATAAGAACCATTTTAAAAATGTCGCGAAGCCCCTGTTGAAAGTAAAAAGGCAGTTTGACTGTTGAAGTAATCGATTTGATGGATGGGATAAATCCGGGAAGTTTTTTGATATAAGCCCTGTATTGTGCCCCGATGGATTCCGTCAGTTTCTCCTCTTCCAGCCGGGCTATGATTTGGAATATCAGGATTGT
>JAPLSR010000449.1 GCA_026398545.1 Candidatus Sumerlaeota bacterium
GTGTTCGGATGAGGCGCCTCTTTGCCCACGATGACACGCACCACATTCGGTTCCTCGCTGTCACACTTATCAATCTCGATAACAGGGATATGCTTTTCCTTTCCTTCCTTATCCGCGCCCTTGAGGATATCCGCAAAATTCATTCTGATGCACCTCCTTCCGTTGTTTAATTGTCAATTATCAATTATCAATTTGCTCATTCGCGTTTGCCCATTTCCTTATCGAGGAGATAGAGCGCCTGACCCTTGTCACCCAGCATCTCCAGTTTGAGGATAATCTCCTCGGCATTTTTCTCCTCCTCCACCTGCTCGGTCACAAACCACTGGAGGAAGATTTCCGTGGCATAATCCTTCTCCTCGCGCGCAAGTTTTACCAGGTTGTTAATCATTCCCGTAACCTTTTTCTCATGCTCCAGTTGCTTTGCGGCGATGTTCTTCACGGAGGCGAAGTCCGTTGGCGGGGCATCAATTGCCGCAAGCGTGACGCGGTGCGCCTGCATACAAATCAACAGCGAGGAGACCAGGTGGACGAAAAGGCGATACTGAGGTTTTGACAAGGTCTGACGAAAAGACTTGCAATACCCCGCCACATCTGCCACAAAAAGAATAAAAGGAACGGACAGGAGGCTACTTCCTTTTTTGGTTTTTTTTAAAGAGCAATTAAACAAACCCTTTTGAAGATTTCCCCCGTTCCTTCAATATTTTTTTATCAAAGAACAATTTTCGGACTTCAAAAAACGCTAAAGTCTAGTTAATATAAAGAGGATTGTCAAAATGCGAATAGTGCGGATAGCAGGTTTTCTCGCGCTTCATTTTTTAATGAGTGTTCTGTATGTTTCTGCCGCTTCTATTGATCTTGCGCCGTTGATTAACGTCGGAGGGACGATTACTCTTAATCCGGCTAATTCATATTATCTGACCACGGAGAAACGGATATCTTCTGACATCACGATTCTGGGGAATGGGGCGATGCTCTCCTTTTATGGGGGACCTTTGAAATCTGCGGCGCATCATATTGTCGTCATTCAAGACTGCCATATTATGGCCACCACCAGCTGGGCGGCTCTGGCGTTTCAAAGTGACACCGATGCTGAAGTCACAGGAGGCTCCATTGCCAGTCCGGGCAACAGCGCCATTTATGTCTCCGGTTCGAAGCTTGCCCTCTTTGGCACAGAGATCAAAAATGCCGCGTATGGTATCAATTGCGAAGGTTCCTGCACTATTAATTTGACTAATCCCAATATTCATGACTGCGACATGGCTTACCTCCAGAAGGAGGGTGAATCTACATGGCATAATGGCAATGTGAACCAGACCGGAGGGGCGGCGATCAATTTTATAAGTTCCGTGTCGGTGGATATGACGGGCACCGAGATCACCATGAGCCAGAAAGGCAGCATCGGCATTCAATTCCTGGCCGATTCCACCGGCGATCTTCATGGAGTAAGCATTATGGGCGTTTCTCATGGCGTGTTTGTGGAAAACAAACCTGTTACCATTGATTCGGAAAGCACCTTCTCCTGCCCGTTTCCATACCTGACGGACGGCACGGGCGGCGCGGGGGCAGGCGTATATGTCAGCAAAGGAGGGGCGCTGACCATCCGCGACTCCTCCTTTACGGGATTTCAAAACGCTATCATGGCGGGTAATGGCACCATCCCGGCAACCGTGGATATTGAAAACTGCTCTTTTAATGATACGGAAGTCAGTGCGCTGAAGGCCGACTATGCCGTCAATGTGCGCTTTTTCAATAATGAGTGCCGTAATACCCATCAGGACACGATTTATATGTTCAATAATTCCACAGGCGTCATTGAGCGAAACCGCATTTTCAACGCCCAGAACTCCGGATTTGCCTTTAAGGGTTGCAAAGGAGGCATCCGGATCAAGGACAATTACATGGAAGGCACCGTTCACCAGAGCATCGCCGTCAGGGACGGCAGCGAGAATGTGTTCATCATCGGAAACACGTTTGTGAACGGCGTCATAGCCAATATCTATGTGGACGCCGCATCCACGGCGAAAATAACCGGGAATATATGCCATAAAACACCGGATTATAATATCCGTTTCCATGGCGCCAAGGGATGTTCTTTTGCAGGGAATCTTCTTTCCCAATCCGCCTATGGACTGGAGGTCAAGGATTCCGCCAATCCCGTTCTTTATTTGAACCGCATCGCGGATAATACGGGGAATGGGATCCTGAATTACAATGGGGCTTCATCCACGATTTATTCCTCCCATTTTCACAATAACGGCTATTATTCCGTTTACAACAACACCGGCTCTATGATAGCCGTTTCGGGATGCCGTTTCAGCCCCGTTGTCTCAATGGCTTTAATGAATATTTCCGGTTCTGACGTCAATGCCTCTCAAAATTACTGGGAGTCTGCGACCGGTCCTAATGTCAATGGCGGCGGACCCGGCAGTGGGTCCATCATCACATACGCACTCAGCGGTTCCTCGGTTACTTACACCCCGTTCCAGACAACGCCACCCCTGTCTTCGGATAGCTCTTATCAATTCTCCCTCCAGTCTGCCGTGACCGCAACCTGGAACGCCTCTTTTGGAACGGTATCCCAGACATTTGTAAACCCCCTCGAGAGCGTGGATCATCAGATATGCGGTGCCCTTCAATGCTATGACACGAGTTATATCACCTCCTATGAATCCCTTCCCCCCAAAATGCTTAGCGGCCATCTCTTCGTCGTCTGGAACTCTTATTATCTTCAGTATTACTCCCAGTCCATCTCTCTTTCTTTTCAGTATGACGCCTCGTATTCCGGGAAACTCGGGCTCTATAAACGCATGGATGATGGTGAGTATCATGAGATTCCTTCCTCACAGAACTTTCTAAACCACACCATTCAATACACGCCCGCAGACCCCTTTGACACCCACGGGATATTTGTCCTTGTTGAAACCCCGCCCATCTCCGCGTTTGGATTGTATTAACCTTTCAACGATTAGAGGCACTTATGACGCAGCGACACCTTAAAGAAACCGTTCATGGAAATCCCAGGCATATCTGGATTGAACCCACCACCAGGTGCAATACCCGTTGTGTTCACTGCGGGCATTTTTATAAAAAGTTCGGGGAGAATATGCCGCCGGGGCTTTATTAGAAAATATCCAGAGATGTCCTGAACGATGTGAAGGTCGTGGATCTCATCGGGTATGGAGAGCCACTCATCGTATCCATTTTCAATCGAATCCTCGAAGATTGTATCAGGAAGAAAATACTCGTCTACACCACAACCAACGGCCTCCTTCTTACCAATGAGGCAGTTCTCTCCCGTCTGGCCGAGGCAAAGGTGCAGCTGGCCCTCTCCATTGACGGCGCCCGGCTCGAGACCTTTGAATTCGTCCAGCCCTTCTTTCCCTGGAAAAAAATGCTTACCATTCTGCAAAAGGTCAAAGACCGAATAGACGGGGATAAAAGGGAGAAACGGCATGGCGGCATTACCCGTCGCTTTGTATTTGTGGCGATGAGGCATAATATCTCTGACCTTCCCGAAATGGTGCGGCTTGCCGCCCGCTACGGCGCACGGGATATCTATGTCCTTCCCCTCATGGACGAGGAGCACCTCGAGAAGGTCAGGGGGCAGTCTCTCTTTCATGAGCCGGAACTGGTCTATCGCGTCTATAAAGAGGTCCTGCCGCTGTCGGTGCGGCTCGGCGTGAATCTTACCATCCCCCCGTCCTTCATGCAGATATTTCCGGAGCACGGACTGGAGTCGCCGGATGGTGTCTGGCATAAAATTGCCATCTTGTCCCGGAGGTTATGGTTCCTGAAGCTCTGGGCGCATCGCCGTATGAGACACTTGATTCATTTCGAGTGGGGGTGTCTCCTGAAAGCCCTGGGCCGTTTTGCCAGACGCGTCACTGGCTTGGGAGTGCTCTTCCGCAGAAAAACAAGGTTGGGATGCCCGCTTTGTCTTTACCCTTGGAATGATTCCTTTTTCCGCGCCGATGGCAAGGTGATACCCTGCTGTGTGGGAACACCACTGGGCGACCTGAAGAGCCAGAGTTGGGAGGATATCTGGAACGGTTCACTTTATAGAAATCTACGTCGGACGATTCATGGATGGAACCCGACCTCAATGTGCCGTTATTGTGGCTATATCCACGGCATCAACGGTGGCGACGAAATCTTTTACATCAAATATTTCGCCCATTTCCGCCTGGAAAATTGCCTCTCGACGACCTCTCCCTTCAATGGCGTGAAGGCTTTTATCACTTGGAGCGCACGACCGACGGCGCGCCCAGCCACCGGTGGATGACAAAGAGAGGCGTCCATCGTCTCCCCATGAGAAAAGAAGCTCGGTTTTTGCGCCTCCTTATCTTCCCCAAGTGCATTGAGGTCAGGCTCAACCCCGCCAGAGGGAGAATTAACGGTGGCAAATGGGGGTTCTTCGACAATTCTTGCTCCGAAATCCATCTCCCCCTGAGCGGCGTCGCTGGCGATGAAATTACGCTTGAAATCGAGACGGAAGAGGCCTTTTGCGTCGAGGGTGATGACAGGGTCCTTGCCCTGCCGGTGCATGGAATCGAGTATCTCTTTTAATCCTTCATGCCTCGCGCCTGATGCCCCTTTCTCCCCGCCTTTTTTGCCCAGGGTGACCATCTGTGGCTGACGGGGAATTAATTTCCGCTCGGGAGCTTAATGCGTCTGGTTCATGAACCGCTTGAGGCCGTTTATATTTTTTCCGTAGTCTCATGGTTGGTAATGCTTTCGGGGATGGCTGCTCTGGGGAGTATGTTGCGAATACCTTCCCCCGCCACAGCCCTGGCTATGATTGCCGTATGCGCCAGTCCCATGACCCGACTTTTATCCTTTTCGCCGATGCCGGACATATTCTCCTGGGGATTAGTCATCTGGACGGTTGCCGGACTTATAAAGGCTTTTCTGGAGCCGGAAAGGGGTGTGCCGGGTATTTTAACCGCATTATTTTGTTCCGCGGCAGGAACGAGCTTACGTTTTAAAATCTGGCCCCTGTCGGGACTTCTCTCCCTTTTCGCCATTATCTGGCTCATCAGGGTGCGGCCGGCATCCATATTGACCAGGATTGTAATAGTTCTGGCGGCAATCCTCCCATTTGTGTTCCCCTCACTCTGGGTTCTGAGTTCATATCGGACACTTGGTGACCCTCTTGCCTTTACAATGAGCACAAATCCACTTTATCGCCATTATACGTGGAATGGGATGTTGAGGTATGAGCCGGCGATAAGGTCCACCCTTGGGGGGCATCTCAGGGATGCCCTGACATATCTGCAGTTGGTGTTGCAGATGGCTTTTCCGTTCCTCCCCCTTGCGCTGATGGGGGTATTTTCGGTCAGGCGGAGACGATTTATTGCCGGAATTGTTGCTTTAGCCATATTGCTGGGACTCTGGATGGTTGTGGGATTTATGTCCGGAATCACAGGAAACAGGCCTCAGAGGGTTGTTATGCCCCTTGTAGCGGTATTAGGTCTTCTGGCAGGTGCGGTGGCATGGTGGATTGCCACAAGGCTTGCCGGACGCTTCAAGGCGCGAAGGGGGATTATCCTCAGTGCGGCCTTCTTTGTGCTGTGCATAATTATTGTTGGACGTCATTATCACTATCTCCGAAAACAAATCGGGCATCAGATGCATTCCGGTCTGGATAGCAGCGCCATCACGGCAGGCTGGAGACTTTGCTATGAGCTGGGGGAGGAATCCCAGGTGCTCAAGGGGATTTCCCACAAGACTCCCATCCATGTCTGGACGCCGGTCAATCGCGCCGCCATGGGGGAATTTTATGCCATTCAGACGCTCAGCGAAAAACCCTGGCGGTTCATCTATTACTGGAAGGAATCGCCCGATTTTTTGCTGAATGACAGAAATGTTGAACTCCTGCTCACGGCCGACCTTCCGGAGGAAATGGCGGTGCGTGCGGGATTTCGGCTCCTTTTGCGTGAAGGGGCATACGTCCTGTGGGCGCGTCCCTCTATCCTTGGAAATCATTCCAACCCCGAGGCGCAAATTGGCGGGACGGCGCAGGAACCGACCTATATTCTGCCATATCAGCACCTCGAATGGGTGATGAAGGCACCTGAGGGTGAGATGGGCTGGAGTGAGGCGAAGGAATATGCCGGGCGTCTTGCCTATGGTGGACACGATGACTGGCGTCTGCCAAAGATTGAGGAGCTATGGTTTTTAACAGCCTATACCCTTGATAATGAACCGGGATATGACATCCGCCTCACACCGCGACAAATCTCCCTTGAGGCAATAAATCATACTGATTGATGAAAGATAGTAGATTCTCCAGCGGCTGTTCCTGAATTCATGATGCGAAAGTATTCCGAGAGGTAAAATTCTTCATGGTTTTTTCTTTTCACATCTACCCACGATTAAAATTAAAAAAAGGAAGGAGGTAATTTTTATGTTTTCTTGTAATGTGAATTGTCGAAAAGGGTTCACTCTTATCGAGCTATTAATCGTCGTTGCGATTATAGCAATCCTTGCTGCCATAGCGATTCCAAACTTTTTAGAGGCACAGGTCAGGTCAAAGGTATCCCGCGCAAAGGCAGATATGCGTACTCTTGCCACAGCGCTTGAAGCCTACGCAGTGGATGCTAATGCTTACCCAAGATGGTGGGAAGTTGCGGCGGGATGGAGACCAGCGGGACAACAGTATCCGTCGGTCAGCTGGCGTTATAACCCTTTAACGACCCCGATGGCTTATATAACAAGTATCCCGAGGCCAGACCCATTCTGGACTCAAAGTGATACTGGCGGTGTTGTCGACAAAAAAGTCTATGACACTTATGATTACGTTGATGCCAAGTCGAGTCATGATCACAACTCCGTTGTCTCAAGCGTTTATGGGCGAATGTGGCGGATGTGTAGCGCCGGACCGGATCAAGTGCAAAGCTATGGGGGGTCGACATGGGCAGGCTCTCCTCCGCATATCACCGTTTTTGGCTTTTATGACCCTACTAATGGAACAAGGAGCGCTGGCGACATTGTCAGGCTTGGACCTAAAGGGTCTTATTATCAACAATACGAGATCGGTTTTAATCCTGAATAAAAGAGAATGGACGTAAACGGAAAATGGAGGGGGCAATCCCGAATGGCATCAAGTTAAGAGAGAAAATGAGAGAAATTATTCGGATTGCGAAAGATTGATTTCACCACAGCGAATCTCCGATACTCGATATGATTTGCTGGTAGTAAGTATCCGGGGGCAGACACTATAATTATTACAAACTTAGATATGGGCGGTTTTGTTTTATTGACAGGGCATCTCTCTTGAAGCAATAAATCATCCTGATTGATGAAAGATAGTAGATTCTCCAGCGGCTGTTCCTGAATCCATGACACAAAAGTATCCCAGAGGGCTTTATTATCTGTTTGTAACCGAGATGTGGGAACGGTTCAGCTTTTATGGCATTTCGGCTGTTTTGATTTTATACCTGACGAAAAAACTGGGTTTGTCCATTAACGAAGCGGGACTGGCATCCGGCGCCTACATGGCGTTTACCTTCATGACGCCGATTCTGGGCGGCTTTGTGGCTGACAAAATCCTGGGACTGCGCTATTCCGTTACCATTGGCGGCGTCTTTATACTGGCAGGAAACGTTATTCTGGCGTGCGGCGAAGGATTGCTCTACGTTTTCATCGGCTTGACTTGTGTGGCGCTCGGCACCGGATATCTGAAATCAACCGTCTCGGTGATGGTGGGAAAGCTGTACAAGGAGGGCGATACCCACCGCGACAGCGGTTATACCCTGTTTTATATGGGCATCAATGTCGGCGCCTTGCTTGCCGGTCTCCTCATGGGGGAGGTCGCCATACGCTACGGCTGGACCAGGGGCTTTTATTTATCTTCGGGCGGAATGCTGCTGGGCTTGATTGCGTTTCGGCTGGGCTATAAGCATTACAACAACGAGGCAGACGGTTTCCAACGTGAGAATCTGTTCAAGCGTTTGCTCGGCGTTCCGAATCTGGCATGGATTATCGCCGGAACGATTGGCGTGGGCGCATTGATGATTTATCTGTTCTATCATTCCCAACAGACAAAAATCACTATTACCTTTCTTAGCATGGCGATTGTCGCCGGGATTTTCCTTATGGGGCTGTTTTGCAAAGAGAAGAAGGAACGCAATTCGATTTTTGCGATTTTGATTATTATTGTCGCGGCGATTTGCTTCCAGTCGTATTTCAAGCAGATGTACAATTCGGTGACGTTGTTCGTGGATTGCGACTTCGACCGCGTCTTGTTTGGTGTGCCGCTGGCGGCATCGTTCTTTGGATTAGTGCCAAACTCGCTGTCGGTGATTCTCCTCGCCGGCATGTTCACCTGGTTGTGGGCAAGATTGGCAGACAAGGGGAAGAACCCATCTATTCCGATGAAAATCGTTCTGGCACTGTGTTTTGCGGTTGCGAGTGCGGCGCTTCTGGCGTGGGTCGCCAATGGCATTGCGCTCAGTAGTGTAAAGGTTTCTGCCTGGTGGATTGTGCTGGCGATTGTGATTTTGACGTTCGGCGAGCTGCATATCCTGCCGATGGGGTTGTCGGCGGTCAGCACGCTTGCGCCCAAACGCTATGCATCGTTGCTCATGGGCTCGTGGTTCCTCTGCAATTCATTGGGCGGTTATTTCTCTGGATTTTTTACCAGCCTGGTGAATGTGGATAAGTCGCGAGTGCAGGATGTTTCCTATACGGCATCTGCGTACTTCGGCTTGTACTGGAAATGCGCTGTAGGGCTGGCAATTGTTGCGGTCATGATGCTGGGAATAACGCCACTGGTAAAAAAACTCATGCGTTGACTCCTCTTGAGATCTCTTTTCACGTCGTATTCCTTTCTGTCTGCAAGATGCAGGGACTGTGAAATAATACTATCGGTTCGTCCCAACCAGCGATTTCCCGGGAGGAACAGGGCAATGGCTTTTTATGCAAGAAGCCGGTATGATTGGATTGTGGTTTTCTTCCTGATATTGCTCGTGACATTCGGCGGATGGACGTTGTGTCCTGCCGAAATTCCCACAACAGGCACATTGAACCTCAAAGTAAAATCCTGGACACCGCCCCGTTTTAAGGAGCGGCAAAAGGAACGCGATGCCATGGTGAAGGTCATCAGGGAATACGGGCTTGAGGACGCCGCCGTTCTGAAGGCGATGACTCATGTGCCCCGCCATGAATTTGTGCCCGTTAGTATATCCTCGGCGGCGTATGAGGATTCTCCCCAGCCCATTGGGTATGGACAGACCATCTCCCAGCCTTATATTGTGGCGGAAATGACGCGTCTTTTGAAACTCAAGCCCGATTCCCGCGTTCTGGAAATCGGCACAGGCTCCGGTTATCAGGCAACCGTCCTGACAGAATTTACGCCTTTTGTGTTCTCCATTGAGATTATTGAGCCGCTTGCGAAAAAGGCGCAGGAGCGGCTGGGGCGACTGGGTTACAATGTGATTAAACTCAGGAATGGCGACGGTTACAACGGCTGGCAGGAGGAGGCGCCCTTTGACGCCATTATCGTAACGGCGGCGGCAGGGGAGATTCCTCCGCCCCTGCTCCGGCAGTTGAAAAAAGGGGGACGCATGGTGATTCCGGTTGCCGCCGCGTATGGGACGCAGTGGCTTGTGCTTGTCGAAAAGGATAAGGAGGGCAAGGTCACAACCCGCCAATTGCTGCCGGTCCGCTTTGTGCCCCTTTTGCGCAAGGAGGATATAAAGCGTTGAGACCATGATGATATACCGCACACGACTGGCGATTTTCTTAGTCTCGCTCTCCCTTGTCGGACTGGAACTGGCGTTGATGCGGGTATTGTCGCTTTCCTTCTGGCATCATTTCGCATCCATGGTCATCAGCATCGCCCTGCTGGGAATCGGCTTCAGCGGGACGCTCCTTTTTGCGCTGAGGAAGACGTGCGAGGCGCGGCGTCAATTGTGTCTTGCCCTGTCCGCCTACGCTTTTTCCTGGAGCGTCCTTTTAAGCCATTGGGCGGTCCGGAAGGTTCCGCTGGATATGTATCAACTCGCCTGGAACCTGACCGGTGAATGGTTTCATATCCTCATCATCGAAATTATTCTGCTGGTTCCTTTCACATTTGCGGGGGGGCTGGTCGGTCTTGCGTTGATGGACCGCAAGGAATATATCGGCGGACATTACGCCGCCAATCTAACCGGTTCCGGCGCCGGGGCGCTCATCGCAATTCTTTTGATGTTCCTGATGGATATTCCGGAACTCATCATGGTCATGGCGGTTCTTGGTTATCTTGCCGGCGTTCTTTTGTCGCCCTGGAAACAAGTCCGGATGACCTTGACAGGCGTATGCGCGGGGGTTGGCCTGTTTTTTCTCTGCCTGCTACTGCCTCCGGTCATCACACTTTCCCCTTATAAAAAACTGGCGATTGAGAAGACCAAACCTGGAACAGATGTGATGTATCAGACATGGGGACCGTTGGGGCGAATTGATGTGGTGAAGGGTCCTTCCATTCATGATGCGCCGCCTGGAATGAGCCTGCAGAATCCCCACCCGATTCCGCCACGAATTCTTTTGATGGTGGATGGGAGTCAGACGAATATAATATATCGGATAAAAGAGGACAGCGACCGCGCCTTTCTCGATTGGACAACTGGCGTCTTGCCGTATTATATGGTCGCCCGTCCGACCGTCCTCATCATCGGCGCCGGCGGGGGTGGCGCCATTGCGCAGGCATACCATCACCAGAGCGCCGACATCGTTGCGTTGGAATTGAATTCGCAAATTACCCGGCTCATGAAGGGTCCGCTTCAGGATTATGGAGGCTCAATATATAATGCTCCGGGGGTTGTCACAAGAGATGAAGAACCTCGTGGTTATCTTGCCTCTGGGAAGAAATCATTTGATATCATTCAGATTCCGCTCCTTGATATTCCGGGAGAGTCCATGACAGGCGCTCAGGCAACCGGTGAATCATATCTTTATACGATTGATTCCTTTGGCGCCCTCTTTGAGCATTTGAGTGAGCGGGGCATCTTGTGCGTGACCCGATATGCTCAGGTTCCGCCGCGGGAAGGGTTGCGAATCTTTGACATGGCTGTGCAGATGCTGAAATCAAAAGACATTGTTCCAGTCAGCCGCCTCGCATTGATTCGCAGTTGGGAGACCGTTACCCTGCTTGTATCCAGACAACCCTGGACGCCGGAGCAACTGGTTTTCATCCGTGATTTTTGCCGCAATCGGGGATTTGATTTGTGTTACCTGCCCGGATTGAATCCCTCAGAGGTCAATCAGTTTCATATCATGGAACAGCCGCTTTATTTTGAAGGGGCGATGGCGTTGCTCGGTCCGGGGAGGGCGGCGTTTCTGGATGATTACCTGTTCAACGTGGAGTCGCCGACCGATGACAGACCTTACTTTTTTAATTTCCTGAGTTTGCGTCATCTGCCGGAATTAAAAAGGCAATTGAAGGGGAGATTTCCCGCTTTTATGGAGCTTGGCTCACTGCTTCAGGTTGTCGCCTTGCTCCAGTCGCTCATCCTGTCGGCGGTCATGCTTTTTCTGCCTTTAATTCCCGGCGTCAGGGCATGTAAAGACATCAAGGGAAGAAGGGCAGGCATTTTGTATTTCTTTTTCCTTGGGGCGGGCTTCATGTTGTTAGAGATGGGATTCATGCAAAAATTGATACTTTATCTTTCGCATCCAATTTATTCCGCGGCGGTGGTGATTGCGGGATTTTTGATATTTGCGGGTCTGGGCAGCGGAGTCAGCGGTTTGTGGCATGATAAACCGATTCGGGTGTTAAAAATGACCGTTGTGTTTATGCTCATCATAATCCTGATGTATCGTATTTTTATACAGAATCTGCTTGATGCAACAGGGGCTCTGGCGCTCCCTCTGCGGGTTGTGGTTTCTCTCTTCATGATTGCCCCCCTTGCATTTGCCATGGGACATCTCTTTCCGATGGGATTAAGGCGTTTAAGGATGAATGCCCCCGCCATGCTCCCCTGGGCATGGGCGGTGAACGGATTCGCCTCGGTGATAGCCACGGTCAGCGCCCCGCTTCTTGCGATGAGCATCGGGTTTTCCCGTTTGATTATTCTCGCCGTCATGTGCTATATTGCCGCCGGACTCCTGTTCTCACGCCTGCCGGACAAAACAAAAAATCATGTTGCGCTTCAGGGAGCATAAAGGCGGAGCCACGCCCAATTTTCGCTCATAGCCGAGAAGGACGGGCCCCTCAAAGGCTTCCGACGGGGCATTCTTGCCGTTTTATACGCCAAAAATCTCACAAAGTACTCGTCCTTTCATTCACTCCTCTCGCAGACCCCGCTTTTCGAGAACCCTATTTCGCGAATGGCTC
>JAPLSR010000262.1 GCA_026398545.1 Candidatus Sumerlaeota bacterium
TAATATAAATATCAAACAAGATATTAAAAACATAATAATATATATACATGGTCCTGTAAAATAAATCGTATCTTTATATTTTTTGAAAGATAATATTATAAGTGGAATACTTTGAAAAATAAGCAGGATAATAAGTCCATACCATTTATTATGAAGTAACTTATATCGTAAAATGTATCTATATAATGAATTTTCACTATTCTCCATTATATATCTCCTAACAGAATATTATTATCAACTCATTAAATTTTATATGGAATATAAAATATGAAGAATTGTCAAGAATAAGAAATTATATTATCTCATTATTTTAATGGAACATTTTAGTTGACCGAGCGGGAAAGTTATCAATGATTCATTGGATGGATGTTGGTTGGGAAGACTTTCTTGAAGGAGAAGGATATGGTCACAAAATATAAGGCATTTATCGGCGGGGAGTGGGTGGAAGGCGGCTCTATGGGGACGATTGTCAATATCAACCCCGCTGACACTAAGGATATCATCGGGGAATTTCCCTCCTGCGGAAAGGAGGAGGTGGACGCCGCTGTGGCAAGCGCGCATGAGGCGCAGAAAAAATGGGCGCTCACGCCCGCCCCAAAACGTGGCGAAATTCTCAAGCGCGCAGGCGATATCCTTGTTGAGAAAAAGGAGGAACTCGCCCGCCTTATGACCCGGGAGATGGGGAAAATCCTTCTTGAGACGCGGGGCGATGTGCAGGAAGGGATTGATACTGCATATTACATGGCTGGCGAGGGGCGACGGCTCTTCGGCGAAACTGTGCCATGTGAACTCCCTGATAAGTTTGGCATGTCCATCAGGCAGCCCGCCGGCATCTGCGCCATGATAACTCCCTGGAATTTCCCCATGGCTATCCCCGCATGGAAAATCTTCCCCGCCCTGATTTGCGGCAATGGCGTTGTCTTTAAACCGGCAAGCGACACCCCCGCCACGGCGGTCGGGCTTATGGAAATCCTTCTTGAGGCAGGTGTCCCGCCAAAACTCATCAACCTTGTCCCCGGCTCCGGAAAAAATGTCGGTATGGCAATGCTTGAACATGCCGGTATAAACCTTGTCTCCTTCACCGGCTCCACGCAGGTGGGACGGACAATTGCCGAGAGGTGCGGCGCAACATTGAAGCGTTGCTCTTTAGAGATGGGTGGGAAGAATGCCCAGATTGTCATGGATGACGCCGACCTTAATCTGGCGCTTGAAGGTGCGCTCTGGGGCGCCTTCGGCACAACCGGACAGCGCTGCACTGCCACGTCACGCCTGATTTTACACAAAGCCATTGCCGGGGAATTCACTGAGCGCCTCAAGGAAAAAGCCTCGCAGATACGTGTGGGGAACGGACTCGATGAAAATACCCAGATGGGACCGCTTATTAACGGGGACCAGCTAAAGACAGTGGCGGAATATGTCAGAATCGGACTTGAGGAGGATGGCGCACAATTGCTCCTCGGCGGCAATTCCCTGACGGATGGACCTTACGCCTGCGGATTCTTCTTCAGCCCAACCATCTTTACAGGTGTCAGGCGCCACATGCGCATCGCCCGCGAGGAGATATTTGGACCCGTGGTCTCCATCCTTGTCGTCAAAGACTTCGAGGAGGCTATTGAAACCCTGAATGACACTGAATATGGGCTCTCCTCATCCATTTACACCCATGACCTGAATCGCGCCTTCAAGGCGGTCCGGGATATTGAGGCGGGCATCACCTATATCAATGTTCCAACCATCGGTGCGGAGATTCAACTCCCCTTCGGCGGCGTTAAGAACACCGGGAATGGGCACCGCGAGTCCGGACAGGTCGTCCTTGACACCTATACGGAATGGAAATCAGTGTATGTTGATTATAGTGGAAAACTGCAACGCGCCCAGATTGATTGTCCTCTCTCAATGTAATCATTGAAATACGGGTGTCCGCCTGAGGCGGATAGACCATACTTTGGACATTATATTCCATGCCGGATAGAGAAAAGATATTTCGCGGGGAATTCGCCCGCTTCCTTTTGAGCCTGGGCATGGCGGCGGTCGTGATTACCGTCCTCGGGCTTTATTTCATAAACAAACTTTTTAACAGACCGCACACCTCGCCCAGGGTTGATTTCTCCCAGGCGCTCAAGGAGACCCTGCTCACGACGGAGGCGCCCGCCTCGCCCAATACTGTCAGGGTTTTCTTCACCACCAATGGACGCCATCTCAGCGCGGAGGTGCTTGAACTCTCGCGCAGTCTCACACCTTATGAAAGGATTGACCGGCTCCTGACCCGCCTGATGAAAGGACCAACAAACAGGTATTTCGAACCCGTCTTACCTGCCAATGTCTCCCTCAGGGCAATGTACATTCTTGAGGACAGACTGGTGGTGGATTTTTCAAAGGAGCTCTCGCAGAATTTCCACGGAGGACTCATGGCAGAAATGCTGGCAGTTTACAGCATTGCGGACACCATCATTCTCAATGTCCCCGAAATCAAGCAGGTGCAGATTCTCATTGATGGCGAGATGCGCGCCACCCTTGCAGGTGGCATAGACCTCAGCGCCCCCCTTGGCGCCAATATTAATCTGATACGATGGTGACATGGAAATCTTTAATATTTCAAGAATATACTCTGTGAACTCTGTGACTCTGTGGTGAATAAATTTCACTTTTTTAAAAGCTTTTATCACTTTTTTCCTTTGAATCCAATTCCTCGTCTTTTTCCCACAAGGCAATAACCCTCTTCGCCTCCTCCACATTCACCGTGGTATCCTTGCATCCATCGATATCGAGTAGCACCACATGGAGCGGCAAATCCAATTTCTCCACAGCCATAGTGAGTTCAGGCTCACAGGCAATTCCCACCACTGCCTCGGGTTTTTCCTCCATAATGATTTTGAGCACAATGCTTCCCCCACCGACCACATGCACCTTATAACCCAGTCCTTCCGCAAACCGGTGCAATTCATCCTGCTGTTCTGCCCTGATGCAGTGGGAAAGAAAAAGCATGCGGTTCTTATAAGGGACCTTCATGAAACGTTCCCTTTCCCTGTCATTAATAGAGTGGGCATACTCCTTATTAATATTGCCGTTTTCCATGGGACAAAGCCTTCACCCTTTGCCTTCCGGGTTTTTCCCCTATGACAAGCATCATGGGGGATATAGCACGGTCATACTCTGCGCCGTCATAATCGCCGAAGATGCGCTGGACTCCGAGTCCGGCATTTTGAAAAAGGGCTGTCAATTCCCTCAGTGTAAAAAGCCGCAGGCAATAACCCGCTTCTGTTATCCCGCCACGGATATTGAAGAACGTCCTGTTAAAGAGGATTTTCCACTGCGTGTCGTAGTCCCAGAATTCGTGAATCAGGAAATCCCTGCCGCACTGGATAGTTTGCGGCGTTGTGCGCACCATCTTGATAACAGGTTGTTTATTGGGGACTTCGACAAGAAATTGCCCGCCGGTTCTAAGGACACGAGCGACCTCCCTGAGAATTGCCATATCCGGGTCAGGCGCATCCATGGGGCGGTAGCCGAAGCTGTTAAAGAGGGACACAATCGCCTCAAAGGTTTCCTCCTGAAAAGGGAGACGGGTCATCGTCCCTATGACAAGGGGTGGTTTTTTCCGAAAGGTTACAGGCATTTTCCCCATGGCATATCTAAGATAGGGATGCATGATATCCAGACCAAAGGCGCAAAGTCCCTTCTTCAGGAAAAAAACAAGGTGTTTCCCGAAGCCGCATGCGAGGTCAAGGATACGTGAGCCCTTTTTAAGATGCAAGGCATTCTGGATAAAATCCACCTCTCGCAGAACTTTTTTCCTCTCATACATCAATCGGGCATAGATTTCAAGATAAGCCTCACCGAAATATCTCCCCTGCCACTCATCCACGGTGGAGTATTTCATGAACTGACTCACCCTCTCCTGTCATAACTGAAAAAGATTAAGCGTCCTGCGCCGTGAAATATTCAATAAAAAACGTGAACAACGGTGTTTAAACTTGCAATCCTCCAGTGGCATCCTTTATCGTCTCCATCCAATTGATTTAACCCATATAATCAGGAGACGGGACATGATGGAGAATCCAGCACCTTACAAATTCATGGACGCCTCGCTTTCTTTTGAGGAACGGGTTGCTGACCTCATCTCCAGGCTGACCCTGGAGGAGAAGATTTCCCAGATGGTTCACGCCTCTTGCGCCATTGAACGCCTCGGGATTCCTGAATATAACTGGTGGAATGAGTGCCTTCACGGCGTGGCAAGAAATGGGACGGCGACAGTCTTTCCGCAGGCTATCGGACTTGCCGCCATGTGGGACACTGATATGATGTATCGTGCGGCAACGGTCATTTCTGATGAGGCGCGTGCGAAGCATCACGAATCACTCCGTCAGGGCGACCGCGGCATATATAAGGGCATAAATTTCTGGACGCCGAATATCAATATCTTCCGCGACCCTCGATGTGGACGCGGGCAGGAAACCTACGGCGAGGACCCTTATCTCACAGGAAGACTCGCCATTGCCTTCATCAAGGGACTTCAGGGCAACCATCCAAGATACATGAAAGCTGCCGCCACGGTGAAACATTTTGCTGTTCACAGCGGTCCGGAATCCCGGCGTCACACCTTCGATGCCATTGTCAGCCCAAAAGACCTGCGCGAGACATATCTCCCCCACTTCAAGGAATGCGTGAAGGAGGCAAATGTTGCCGCCGTGATGGGGGCTTATAACCGCACAAACGGAGAGCCCTGCTGCGCCAGCCCGACACTCCTTATCAAAATTCTCCGCGAGGAGTGGGGATTCAAGGGACATGTGGTTTCGGACTGTGGGGCGGTCTGCGATATCCATCTCCATCACAAGGTGACAAAAAATGCCGAGGAATCCGCCGCCCTTGCCGTAAAAAACGGCTGTGACCTCAATTGCGGCGAGACATACAAATCCCTTTTGAAGTCGGTTCAGGAAGGACTGCTCACTGAGGAAGAAATCAACAGGGCGCTTGGAAATGTGCTTCTCACCCGCTTCCGCCTTGGGATGTTTGACCCGCCTGAGAGTGTCCCCTATGCAGACATTCCTTATGAGGTCAATGATTGTCCCAGGCATAGAAAGGCGGCGCTTGAGACGGCACGCAAATCCATCGTCCTCCTGAAGAATCAGGGCGGGTTGTTGCCCCTTTCCAGAAAAATAAAATCCATCGCTGTAATTGGACCAAACGCTAATGACCGTGATGTCCTTTTAGGAAATTATAACGGCACCCCCTCAAGATACGTGACCCCCTTAGAGGGAATCCGGCGAAAACTTGCCCGTCAGGCGCGGATTTATTATGCACACGGATGTAAACTCAATGAGACGGCGGAGCTGGGACATATCGGCAAACTCACACGTGGATTTTCCGAGGCTGTCGCCTGTGCACAGCGCGCTGAGGCGGTAATAATGGTGCTTGGATTCAACTCGCTTTATGAGGGGGAAGAGGGCGATGCCACGGAGTCACCGGCGGGGGGAGACAGGTCACATCTAAATCTTCCGGGGAAACAACAGGAACTCCTTGAAGCGGTGTGCGCCACGGGCAAACCGGTCGTGCTGGTTATCCTGAGCGGAAGTCCCGTTGCCCTGAACTGGGCGCAGGAGCATGTCCCCGCCATCCTTGAGGCATGGTATCCCGGCGAAGAAGGAGGAACAGCCCTTGCCGATGTCATATTCGGTGATTATAATCCGGGCGGAAGACTGCCCATCACTTTCCCCAGAGGTATTGACCAGCTCCCACCCTTTGAAGATTACGCCATGAATGGCGAAAAGGGGCGGACATATCGTTACATGAAGGATGAACCGCTCTATCCCTTTGGTTATGGACTGAGCTACACACAGTTTGAATATAATGACCTCACACTTGCGCCCGGAATAAAAATGGGACAAAATCAGGTCATCAAGGTCGCTGTAAAAAATACCGGCAATCTGACTGGATAAGAGGTCGTGCAGATTTACCTGAGTTATCCTGAGCATTGCAAGGGGGCGCCGATTCGTCAACTCCGCGGGTTCAAGAGAATATCCCTGAAACCGGGGCAATGCAAAACGGTGTCCTTCACATTGACGCCCCGCCTTATGGCACAGATAGATGATGAGGGGCGATGTGTCCTTGAACCGGGGACATACATGGTTTATATTGGAGGCAGTCAGCCGGATAAAAGAAGCGAATTTCTCACAGGAATGCCGTCCCTATCGGCAACATTTATAATCAAGGGACATGTGAAGGAATTGAAATATTGACAGGTTCATCCAAACCTTTAAAAAGGAGGTCTATCCATGAAAGAGGGTTTATTCATCCCCCCGAATTACAAACCACTTTTGAACCTGAAAGAGACGGAAAAAGCCATCCGCCTCATCAAGGAATTCTTCCAGACAAATCTCGCTTTTGAATTGAACCTGATACGTGTGACAGCGCCTTTGCTTGTGCGTGCTGGCACAGGCGTAAATGACGACCTCAACGGCGTGGAAAGACCCGTCCGTTTCAATATCCGGGCGCTTGATGAAACACCGGTGGAAATCGTTCAGTCCCTTGCCAAATGGAAGCGGATGATGCTCACCGATTATGGCTTCAGCGTTGGTGAGGGGCTTTACACCGATATGAATGCCGTCCGTCCGGATGAGACACTGGATAACATGCACTCATTATATATTGACCAGTGGGACTGGGAGAGGGTTATCTCACCAGAGGAGAGAAATCTTGAATTCCTGAAATATATCGTCCGGAAAATATATGATATCATCCGGCGCACTGAAAAATATATCTGCCATATTTATCCCGAAATGAAGCCCACCCTCCCGAAGGATATCACATTCATCCACACGGAAGACCTGGAAGTGCAATATCCCGACCTGACACCGCGCGAGAGGGAGAATAGAATCTGCAGGGAATATGGCGCATCCTTTCTCATCGGCATCGGTGGCAGTCTTAAAAACGGTCAGCCACACGATGGCCGCGCACCAGATTATGACGACTGGACAACGCCAACCGGCAATGGACATAAGGGTCTGAACGGTGACATCTTTGTTTATTACCCTCTTCTCGATTGCGCCTTCGAACTCTCATCCATGGGAATCCGCGTTGATGCTGAGACGCTCCTGCGTCAGCTGGAAATCAGGGGGGTGACGCAGAGGAAGGAGTTATTTTTCCACAAACGTCTGATTGCGGGCGAACTTCCCCTTTCAATCGGCGGAGGCATCGGGGAATCCCGTCTGTGTATGCTTTACCTTCACAAGGCGCACGTCGGGGAAATCCAGGCATGTGTCTGGAGTGAAGAGACAATCAGAAGATGCCGGGAAAAGAATATCTTTCTCCTTTAAATCATACCAACTCGTTACTAATGAACCTTGAAAAGTACGGCTACCGGTAATCCAGTTGGCGTATAAAATGTGCGAACCAATGCGGGTTCAGGATAATATGAGATAAACTCGCGTGCAAATTTTTCACGTCCGATGAAGAGCACATAACAGGGTGCATCCGTGGGCGCCTTGAGTATCAGGTCCTCCGCTCTGTTCACAGTCCTGACTTTATCTCCACGCTTGCGCGTTAGAAATTCAAAACTCATCTTGCCATACGTGAACGGTTCATGGAGCACGACTGCATTTTCCGGCAGTGTCTCAATAACTCGCGCTGTTTCCACATAAATAGTCTGAAAATGCTCCCATACAAGCGGATTCCGCCCATAGGCGAAAAAATATTGCCATGCGCAAAACCCCGCCGTGTAGACAAAAAAGACCAGCACCGCAATATGCCTGACCAGCGGATGTCTCCTCCACCACACTATTCTCCTTCGTGTCCAGAGCGCCACATAGCGCGCTCCCCTCGCAGTAAAAACACATACGGGGAAAACCGCCCCTATGGTTCTGATGGCATGGGGAGCGGATTTTGAAAATATGGACGGCAGTAAAAAAAGTATAAAGGAGGCTAAAAGCAAAAGATTGCGGGAGCGCAAGGGGCGGCGGAGACTCAACCACATCCCCACAAGGAGAAACGGAAAAAGGAAGCGCGGAATCTGCGCAGCGCCCGGGGCGCAATGGCGCGGATTAGGGTCCCCCTTCCAGATGAACATCAAAAACACCTTGAAGACATTTGCAAACGGACCCTCCGAGGAAAAGAGAAGCCCCTTTGATACATTTTGCTCCTGGTAAATGCGGATATTCAAAACCTCTTCCGGTCCCCGGATATTCAGAAATGCGGGAATTACAAGGAGAATAAAGAGGGCAAGTGCGGGAATTGCCCATTTGAGAGCGGACGGGAAAAAAATCTGTTTCTTTTCCTCCCGTCTGGAAAGGTAATATATTAATAACAAAGGAAGTAATAATTTAATGGGGACGTAACTATGAAAGCCGAGTCCGAGGAATAAGGCAAGGAGGAGCAAGGCCCCGCCTTTTTTCCGCCTCTCCATCAGACCCAGCGCCATCACGCTCAGGAAAATAAAAAGCGGCATTGTAATGGCGCGAAAGCCGATGCGGGAAAAGGTTACATGCCAGGGCAAAATCGCCAGAAGAAACGCGCCAGGAAGGGCAGTCCGTCTGCCCCAGAATTGCCGTAGCGCACCATATGCCGCAGGAATGGTCAGGATGCCGGCAATGGCTGAGCCCAGTCGCAGTCCCTGAGGCGTCAAACCCTGAAGCAGACAACCGGGAATGGCAAAAAGGATATAAATCGGTTCACCAACAAAATAATACCAGTGAAATTCCCACCGCTCCATAAGACTTGATATCTGCCAGAGATTACGGGCTTCATCATACCAGAGACCCGGCGGTATATGTGATAAATTTACAAGGCGAAAAAGGGCGGCAAAAGCGCAAATTCCCAGAATGTATAAAATATGTCGTGGTTTTCCCATGACCCTGAAAACATGCAGGCGTCCCATCTGTTTTTTCAATGATAATATTATTGACATCATCATTTGCCTGGTATTTTTATAAATCCAATATGACTGAACAGATGGGAAGAAAAAGAGATGAAAACGAGTCTGCGAGAATTTGCGGCAAAAGTCCGCGAAACAGCGGATATTGTGGATATTATCGGTTCTGTAATTCCCTTAAAGCGCACCGGCAGCACCTTCAAGGCACTCTGTCCCTTTCACAGGGAAAAGACGCCCTCCTTCAACGTCCACCCCGCAAAGCAGATTTTTCACTGCTTCGGTTGCGGCATTGGCGGCGATGTCATTAAATTCTGGATGCTGCATGAACGTCTGGATTTCCGTTCCACAGTGGAGAACCTCGCCCGCCGCCTTGGTCTGCCCGTTCCTGAGCTGAGCGCCACACCGGAGGATGTAAGCAGGGAGAAAAAAAGGCGTCTCCTGTTTGAGGTCAACCAGTTTGCCCTCAAATATTACAAGAAGTGCCTTGAAACAAAGGCAGGCGTCGAGGCGCGGGAATATCTCTCCCGACGCGGCGTTGAGCAGGAGCTCTGTGAAGATTTCCAGCTCGGCTGGGCAACAGAGAACTGGGACGATTTTCTCACCGCCGCCGGGAAAAATGGATATTCCAGTGAGCTCCTCCATGAGGCAGGTCTCATCCTCCCCGGAAAAACAAAAGGGGGCTTTTACGACCGGTTCCGCGGACGTATCATCTTTCCCATCCTTGACTTACAGGGGCACTGTGTTGCCTTCGGCGGACGCATCCTGACAAGTGGTGAACCAAAATATCTCAATTCCCCCGAAACCGAGACCTATAAAAAGGGAAAGGTCCTCTATGGATTACACCTTGCACGGGAAGCATTGCGCGGCGAGCAACCCGCCCTGCTTGTTGAGGGTTACATGGACCTCATCGCCCTGTATAAATTTGGCTTCACGACAGGCGTGGCAAGCCTCGGAACCGCCCTCACAGAAGACCAGGCGCGGCTTCTCAAGAGATTCACAAAAGAGGTAATCTTCATTTATGATGGCGATGAGGCGGGACAGCAGGCAATGCTGCGTGGATGTGAAGTCCTTCTCGGGCAATCACTTCTTGTGGGCGTGGTTGTCCTGCCGGAAAAGGACGACCCTGACACATTTCTGGCACGCCACGGGGCAAAAACCCTTCAATCCCTGATTGAAAAAAGGATAGACTTCCTGGACTTCTTTTTCGAAACAGGGAGAAAAAAATTCAACATCAATGCCCCTGAGGGGAAAATCGCAGTCCTTGATATGTTGAAACCAATCCTGGAGCAGGTCCATCAGCCAATCATCTTCAATGACTTCACCATGAGGCTCTCCTCCGGATTGAAACTTGATCAGAAACTTATCATCCAGCATATCCGCGCAAAAAGTGAAAACATGAAGAAGTCCGTTGACGAGGTTATTTACAAACAGGCGAAGGAAGGCATCCCGCCTTTAGAACTCGGTCTCCTGAAGATTCTTATAGAAAATCCCGACCTGCGGGAAGCTGTCCAGCAAGAACTCAATCCTGACTGGCTTACCAATCCCGTTGTCAAGGCATTTATCCAACGCCTCCTTCAATCCGCCTCAGGCGGACAGGAGATAAGCAATTACACCGGTCTGGAGGAACATGTCTCGGAAGAAGAGGCGCAGCTCCTGAGAGAGATAGCCTTCCTTGACACCCTGATGCCTGAGGAACCCGGGATGAAAATGCTTCCCATAATTCTGAAACGCCTGCACATTGTCCATGAGGCAAAGAGTCGACACAATATGGTGATGGAGATTCAAAAGCTTGAGAGAGAAATGAGCGCGGATAAAGACACAAGCGGTCTTACCGACGGGATACACCAGAAGACCCTGCATATATGGCAGACGCGTAAGAACCTATTTTGATAAAAAACCCGCCTACCGGAAAATGAACAACGGTTCTTCTGTAACTCCAAGATTATCAATATTTCGCGATTGCACCACGCGGGTGGGGAAAAATTTATATTATTATGCTTGATTTTAAATATATAAAAAAGATATATAAATCAGTTTAAATATCTGTGACAGTAAATTCTTACAATTCTTATGTTTTTTGAATAACTTCCTTTAAACATCCCAAAATCTGATTGAGGAAAATACATGGCAAAATCTCCAAATAAGAATCACAAAAGGGTTGAAATCCAGAAACTTATCGACCTCGGCAAGGAAAAAGGGCACCTGAGCTTTGATGAGATTAATGATATCCTGCCAGAGAATGTCTCACCCGAAGATATGGAGAACATCCTTGGTGAGCTTGAAGTTTTGAACATTGATGTCCTTGATGAACCCGAGGAGGTTGAGGTTGAAGAAGCGAAAATCAAGACAGACACTGAGGAGAAAGTAACCCCTGTCCAGGAGTTGGAAAAAGAAGAGGAGGAAGAGGGCTTTGAACGCGGGGAGAGCGAGGAATTTATCCCCAGTGGTTCGGACACCGCCCGTATCGATGACCCTGTGCGCCTTTACCTCATGGAAATGGGCAAGGTTCCACTCCTTACACGAGAGGAGGAAGTTCTGCTCGCCAAGCGGATTGAAAAGGGACGTCATGAGATTACGGAGGCAATCTCCCGCGCCAGCGCCACCTCAAGTGAGCTGCAAAAACTCAAGATGCGCATCGAAAGCGGCGCGTTCAACCTGAATGACATCCTCCGTGCCAACGTGGATGAAAGCAACCCGGAAGAAAGGAACCGAATGGCAAAGTTCGTGCTCGATAATATCAATGTCATTCTGGGTCATTATGAAGAAATCCTGAGAAAACGCGACCTTGCCGAGGACCCTACACTTGAATCCTCCGACAGGGAGAAAATCCTTGCGGATATTGAAAAACGCCGAAGCGCCATTTATCAGAGATTTTTGAAACTTGACCTCAATTTCAACATCATCTCCCAGTGTGCTAATAAAATCCGCATGATATTTGAC
>JAPLSR010000113.1 GCA_026398545.1 Candidatus Sumerlaeota bacterium
AGGAGGGTATTATCACTCTGCCCCAATTCTGTCTTGTTGCCATGGTTGGTGTGACCGGCAGCGGCAAGACCACATTCTGCCGCAGGCATTTCCAACCCATTGAAGTCCTTGTCAGTGACCATTTCCGCGAACTTGTCTCAAACGATGAAAACTCATTGGAGGCGAGCCAGGACGCCTTTGATGTCATACATATCGTTGCCGGGAAACGGTTGGTCCGGCGACTCTTCACCGTCATTGACGCCACGAGCATCAGGGATTTCGCACGTCGCGGCATACTTGACATTGCCGCTGAATATGAGGCGCCGTCGGCTGCCATTATTCTTAACGTCCCTGAAGATGTCTGCATTGAGCGCACGCTTCGCCGCTCTGACCGTCCATTCGGGGAAAAGGTGGTGAAGGAACATTTTATGGACTTCCACCGCACACTGGGGTCCATATATAATGAAGGATTTTCTTATATATACCTTCTCGATGGTGTAGAAGCCATTGACAGGGCAAAAGTCCAGATTGAGGAAAATGCCTCCGCATCAGACGAAACGCCCTTTGCGCCTGCCCATGATAAAAATCTTGAGGTCGACGTCGGCTGATTTCCCGCCAGCAAATCTACCCGATATAACTTGACCAGCAATGCGACTGGATAATAGTGTAAAGTAATATCGTATGATGGGGATGAGAATGAGACTTCTCCGCAGGGATATTTTGATATTGCCTGCTATTTTTTTATTCCTCTGGCTTATATTTTTTTACAGGGTTTTTGGTGGGGAAGTTCTGGCGAACGGCGACCTCATCAATCATTACATTCCTCATAAATATTTTTTCAAGACGTGGATACTTAAAGACGTTCTGCCCCTCTGGAATCCGCATATCTTCTGCGGGCGCCCCTTTCAGGCGGATATTCAAAACGGCGTGTTCTATCCCCCCAACATGCTATGCCTCCTTATGCCGCTTCCTCTATTTTACACCGTCATCACGATATTGCACCTGTGGTTTGGGACATGCGGGGCATATCTTCTCTCAGGATTGTTTTTTCGCCGCGGCGCGCCACGCTTTCTCTTTGCATTTATTTTCGGGTTCAGTTCTTTTTTCACGGCAAGGCTTTACAGCGGCGTTGTCCTTTATATCTTCACCGCCTCATGGATACCATGGATTCTGTATGTGGCGGAGGTGTGGAGTCAAAGGCGCACAATCGGTGCCTCTGTCCTAATGGGTATCCTTCTCGCCCTTCAACTCCTTTCGGGCAGCCCGCAGATTGCATATTATACATGGATTCTCCTTGTCATACTGTTCCTGCTGCAGATGGAAAGAGGGAACAAACGGAATCGCCTGTGGACCGGATACGCCCTGGCGGGAGTCATTATGGTTGGACTTGCCGCCGTTCAGTTCATCCCGATGAAGGAGCTTATCGCAAATTCCTATGAACGCGCAAGCGGCGCACGGTGGGATTATGTGACCGATGGGAGTTTGAACCCGAAGGAGCTCCTGACATTTGTGACGCCAGGGTTTTTTGGAGATATCCGTGATGAAAGACTCTGCTGGTCGGCGCTGGGATATTGGGAATATAATGGATATGTCGGCATTGCCCCGCTTTTCCTTGCTATCCTGTTTTTTCTGCTCAGGCGGTTGGGGAAAACATCGCCGGGTGTCCTCTGTGAAAAGACGGAGAAGAGGTGGAGACGTTTTTCCCTCATTTTGCTTATCCTGTGGGCTGCGCTCGCCTTCGGGAGATATTCACCGGTATTCAAGATTTTTTATTACATAGTTCCAGGGTTCAACCGGTTTCGCGTGCCTGCGCGTATGGTGCTCTTTTACATCATTGCGGTTTCCTATTTATCCTCAGCGGCGCTGGAGAGGCTTATAAATGGCAACTTTTTGCGGGAAGGGGCGGGGGGAAGATATGGGCGATGGGCGTTTGCCATCATCTCCGCCGCAGTCTTTATTCTACTCGTGTTATTAGTCCTGATTATCATTCAGCCATACCCATTCATGAAACGGGTCGGGATAGAATATTATTTTTCAGAAAAAATCCTG
>JAPLSR010000028.1 GCA_026398545.1 Candidatus Sumerlaeota bacterium
GCCAGCTCGACGACCCTTTTGGCGTCAATATTGGGTGGGAACACTCCCATGGTAGAACCCTGACCGACTTCGAGGAGACGTTCCAATTCCAGCTTCACATCATCGAGGTCAATATTCATGTTCTGGAGCGCCTGGACAGCGATTCCATCGCCCTTACGGATGATGCCGAGGAGGTGATGTTCCGGACCGATATAGTTATGCCCCAGGCGTCCTGCCTCGCGTTCTGCCAGTTTCATGACCTCTCTCCATCCCGGTGTTGGAGTGTATGGGGTTTTATCCATCATAAGGAAATCTCCTTGTTTATTGGAAGCGTTGCTTAATTATTTGAGCCCGGTGCCTGAAAAATGCTGCGCAGGAGGTCTGCGCGCGCCGTATCCCGCCTTTCCGTGCCCTCCTTAAAACTTGCCTTATATTCCATATGTGCCGGTTGAATCTCAATCATGAGTTTATTGAAACGCAAATGGTCCAGGTCCTTGAAATAGCCTCTGTCGATTCCGAGTCGTATGCGACTCAAGAGCCCCATTGCCTCCTGGGTGTCCATCACACGTGCGTGGCTCAGGAGTCCATATGAGCGCCAGATGGCATCCTCCACTGCCAGATCGCGTTCACTGAATAACTTCTGTCTTGCCTCTTCTTCCTTTTCAATAATCTTTTCCACCACTATAAGGACAGAGTCAACAATGTCCTCCTCACTTTTGCCCAGTGATGCCTCATTGGATATCTGGAACAGGTCGCCGGTATAGTCTGAGTCCTCCCCATAAAACCCGCGGACAGTCAGGCAGTGTGGCTGTACCATTTTCATAGTTTCTTCTATAAGGCGGCAAAAGACAAGACCGGGAAGATGGAGCATTACTGAGACCCGAAGCCCCGTCCCAAGATTGGTTGGACAGGCGGTCAGAAAACCCAGCTGCTCGGAAAAGGCAATCGGCAGAACCTCAATCAACTCCGTGTCAATGCGGTCCAGTTCCTCCATGAGAGGCTTGAGATAAAGCCCCGGCGCCAGTCCCTGGATGCGGATGTGGTCCTCCTCATTCACCATGATGGAAATCCTGCAATTAGGGCTGGTGTAAATTAGCCTGTGCTCATCGCCCTTTTCCAATTCAGGACTGATAATATGACTCTCTTTCAGATATTTTCTGACCGTTGTGGGAATGTCATGAAGTGAGATGAGGTTGAAGCCTTGAATTGATTTGCAATTCTGTATAGTATCTCCCACAAGACGGGTGACATGAGATAGCTCGTCAGACTTGGCATGTGTGGAAAAGGGAATCCTTATGAGATTCCGCGCCAGCCGGATGCGGCTGGAAACGACCACATGCTGGCTTGGACCCTTTTGACTCAGCCACACATCACTTTCATGTAATATATTCTGCACCATCATTTCCGCCTCAGGCGGACAATATTGAACTCTTTTCAAATTTACAAAAACGGCGGTTTAACGGCTTGGTGATTCAATGCTCGATGAATCCTGCTCGCTGAGGGTTTTTATCTTGTCTCTCAGGACAGCGGCGCGTTCGTAATTCTCCATCTTGATGGCATCTTGAAGCTCATGCCTCAGGTGGTCAAGGCTCCTTTTAATCTCCATAATTTTGCGATAGCGACCCGGCACCTTGCCGACATGCTGAGTGCCTCCATGAATCTTACGGATATCACTGATGAGGTATTTGTGGAATGTATTATAACAGAGACTGCATCCCAGAAACGGTGATTTTCTGTAAGACTCAAAAGGTAAGCCGCAATTGTCGCAGACGAGGTCTATTTTCTCCTTTGGTTGTTCCTGCTCTGCAGGTGGTTCTTTCCCCTTTTCCTTCCCGAGAAGTTGTGCAAGAATCTCATTCCAGGCATTTTCAAGGTTGTGCATCTTTTTTTGATACGGGCTGAGGGCTGAGGCGCATTCCTGGCAGAGATGAATTTCCTGGGGTTTTCCTTCGATGATTTTCGTAAATTTCACGGTAGCAGGGGTTTTGTTGCACTTCATGCACATGACGTTACTGATAAACATTGCGCCCTTAATCTCCGCACAAGTATTTTTTGTATCTCAATTCGTGTTTTACCCACTTATATAATAATAGTATATAACAGTTACACTGATGAGGGGTCAAGGATAAATGAGAGATGAATTGCAGTTGTATCCTTCTCTGGTTTTGTGTAAAATATTTTAAACCTGTTTTGCATGACCTCAAAGCCATTCTTTACGGTTTTCCACACGTCTTCAGAGAGCAGGCTATCTGTGCACCGATGGCGGCGTTATTCTTGAGCAACGCCAGGTTTGCCGCAAGGCATCTTCCGTTCATCCGCTCGTTTAATTGCCTCAAAATATAAGGGGTGACATCCCTCCCGGAGGGAACCGGCTCTTTTTGCAGGACATCCTCCAATTCCCAGAGAACCTGTTCCAATTCTTCTGCTGGAATGCTCACCTTTTCCGGCACAGGCACTGCCACAAGGATGCTTGATGGAAGTCCCATATCTTTCTGTATCTGATAAACCACTGCCACCTCCTCCGGCGTCTCCACCCTTCTATCCACATGGTATGGACTTGATGGGGTGTAGAATGCGGGAAAAAAATCCGTCCGGTAACCAAGGATGGGGATACCGAGGGTCTCCAGGCACTCACGCGTGGCGGCGACATTTAGAAGTGATTTGACACCCGCTGAGACAATAATGGCGCGATACCGGCTCAGTGCTGTTAAGTCTGAGGAGATGTCAAGATTCTGTGTGAATGTCCTGTGGACACCGCCAATGCCCCCTGTCACGAAAACATCAATGTTAGCCATGGCTGTGGCAAGAAGCGAGGCGGAGACGGAGGTTGCCCCCCATCTCTTTGCCGCACATGTTGGGGCGAGGTTGCTTAAATTTGTTTTGATTATGTCTTTGCGCGTGGCAAAGGATTCCAGTTCTTTTGCGCTAAGACCGATCTTCAGGGCGCCATCCACAATTCCCACCGTGGCGGGAGTTGCGCCCTCTCGGCGGATGATTGTTTCACACTCAAGAGCCGTATGAAGATTTTCAGGATAGGGGAGGCCGAAAGAGATGACAGTGGATTCCAGGGTAACAACCGGATTATTTTCGGCGAGGGCTGTCGCCACTTCATCGCTGAGTATGATTGTGTCTGAAATCTTTTTCATGGCATATTTCTCGCAGTCGATGTGAAAGACCTTTCTTTGATTGACGTGAAGAGTGAAATAATACAAGGCAAATAAATCAGAATGGAATAAAAAGTGCTCTCAGGGTGGAGAATGAGTTATTCAGGGCGCAGAGAGGTGATTCCGAAAGGCGTGGAAAGTCTCAAAGAAGCGATAAGGATGATTGAACAGGCAGGTCGCGTATTTGCGCTCACCGGCGCCGGCGTCAGCACTCTTTGCGGTATTCCGGATTTCCGCACGGATACAAGCGGCATCTGGGAAAGATTTGAGCAGTTAAAGATTTTTGATATAGATGTCTTCCGGCGTGAACCGCATCTGTTTTATGAATTTGCCCGGGAATATATCTACACGATGAAATACGTCAAACCCGGCGCGGCGCATCTCTTCCTTGCCGAGCTGGAAAGGCGGGGCATGCTTTGCGGCGTTGCCACTCAGAATATAGACGGGCTTCACCAGGCGGCAGGGTCAAAGGTGGTTTTTGAACTACACGGCAGTCCCCGCTCATCCCATTGCATCCTGTGTGGGCGGAGATATTCTCAGGAGGATACAGAGGAGCGGTTGAAGAATGTCCCCTATCCCTCCTGTGATTGTGGAGGTCTAATCAAGCCCGACGTTATTTTTTATGGCGAGCTTCTGCCTGAAAAAACCCTCAGAGGAGCGATTGAAGAGGCAATGTCCTGTGCCCTCCTTCTTGTCCTGGGCACCTCTTTAGTGGTTTATCCCGCAGCATCCATCCCTCAAATTGCCCTCTCATCGGGAGCCAGGGTGCTCATATTCAACAAAACGCCCACACCGTTTGATGATGAAGCCGCGATTATCATCCGGGAGGACTTGAAGGATGTCTGTGAGTTCCTGCTGGATTATCTTTATTCAAAAAATGGGCGTTGAGACAATTCATGTGTGATATATGCATTACTGTTTCATCATACCGCGAAGGACAGGCGCGAGGTCTTCCAGGATATCATCCGCTGAGCGGACCAGTTGCGCCCCATCCCGGATGAGGGCATTTGTCCCCTCACATGTCCTGCGGAAAATATTTCCGGGGACGGCGTAAACAGAACGATTTTCTGCAAGGGCGGCACGGACAGTTATCAGACTGCCGCTCCGTTCCGATGCCTCCACCACAAGCACACCCAGGGAGAGACCGGCAATCAAGCCGTTTCGTTCCGGGAAATTTTCCCTTCTGGGTCCTGTATTCATGGGGTATTCGGAAAGGACGGCGCCTCCTTTTGCAATCTGTTTCATCAGTTCAAGATTTTCCGTTGGATAGCAGATTGTCAGACCGTTTCCCAGGACTGCAATTGTCCGACCACCCGCATCAAGGGCATTCACATGCGCCTCAGTATCAATCCCTCGTGCCATGCCGCTGACAATGGTTATTCCTTTTGCCGCCAGGTCAGAGACAATCTTCCGGCAGGCATTACATCCATAGGACGTGTGCTGTCTGGAGCCAATCACTGCCACCGCAAAGCGGTCTTGCGGAGATAATGAGCCCATCATATACAAAACCGGCGGCGGTTCCGCCATGAGGCGCAGATTTTCCGGATATTCCGCATGAGTGATACAAATCAGGCGCACACCGCTTTTTTCCATTAATTCCTTTTCAATCTCAAGTGGGAATGCCCGGGGTTGATTAAGAAGGTCGTTGGCGAAAGATTGGGTTATTCCCGGTATCTTCATGAGGCTGGCTGAGGTAAGCCCGAAGATTCGCTCCGGAGACTCGTAAGCCCTCAAGAGGGCATTGAGGAGTTTCCGCTCCCTCTGGGGGTGGGAATTGAATAAAATCCAGGTGTCAGGGCAAAACATTCACGCATCATTGAATATGAGGAGGTTTCAGAATTCCATCAACAACACGGCTTCTGAAGGAAGATAACATCTAATCTGCCACTCCGAATTCCATCTCCTTGATGGTTTTCCGGTCTGCCTTCCGGGGAGAATGGACGATGATAATCACAT
>JAPLSR010000220.1 GCA_026398545.1 Candidatus Sumerlaeota bacterium
CTTGAGTCTTCAGTCTTGCCTGCTCATCCTGTTTTTTCTTTTCCTCGTCTTTAGCGCGCTGATCGGCTTCCTGTTTTTGTTTATCCAGTTCTTGAGTCTTCAGTCTTGCCTGCTCATCCTGTTTTTTCTTTTCCTCGTCTTTAGCGCGCAGTTCAGCAGCCTTTTTCTGTTTTTCCTCCGCCTTTCGATTGGCTTCTTCTTGTTTTTTACGTTCGGATTCTGCCCTGGCGACAGCCTTATCTTTTTCCTTTCCCGCTTTGTTCAGGAGTTTCTGTGCGTCCTTATTATTTTTGTCAAGGGTGAGAGCCTCCTGGAACTTTGCAATGGCGGCATCATAATTTTTTTCCTTTAGAAGTTTTTCCCCATTGCTGATTGTGGTTTTGATTTTTTCCTTTTCGGTCTCTGAGGCGGGTTTTTCAGGGGGTGTTACTTTGGCTGGCGTAGGTTTTGGGGCGGCTTTTTCTTCCGCAGTGGTCATTCTTTCCTTTGCAAGACGCATATATTTTTTCGTCTTTTTATATTCCCCGTTTGTTGCAACGAGCCAGATTTCCTCAAATTCCTTATAAGCCTCGGCATAATTTTTGTTGTCATAAAGGTCGATAGCGGCTTTATATTTTGAATCAATGTATTCAGGTTTCTTTTCACCCTTGGGGATGGTTTCCAGGAGTTCCTTCTGGTGAGTGCGATATTTCTTACATTCCTCGATCTTGGCTTTGATGACGGTATTATCCTTATCCAGACGAAGTGCCAAGTCATAAAAGGTCTGGGCAAATGTGAACTCCACCGTTTCAAAATAGTTTTGCGCCCTGGCAAGGTAACTCTCAATCTCCGCAGTTCTTTCTTTTTCATAAGGAGAGAGTGCGGTCTTTTCCTGGGCGATCTGTTTTGCATGACTGGTAGAGGTCACAAACACCAGGGTGGAAAGGATGAGGAGGATGAGAAAGACAGGTGTTCTGAAAAAGTCCTTCTTGTTTATCATTTGCACTTTAACGCTCCTTTAAAGGTCAAGGATTGTCTGCCCTATCTTAATGTAAGAAACCTAACAAGGAAGCCAGACGTGTCAAGTAAAATAAACCCTTCCTCCCTATTATCACGGCGGAAGAATATTTAAATCCAAATTACCCTCAGTTCCTTACCAACATCATCCCGCGACACACAAGAGCAATTTATTGCATTCCCGGTGGAACTGCTGGATTCGCCCCTGGTGTTGGTGTTGGCTTGGGTGTCGGCGTTGCCCTGGATTTGATAATCTTCTCCAGAAGTTCCTTGGAGGCAATATGTGATGGCCATGTCAGAAGGATTTCCTTCACAATCTTTTCCGCATCGTCAATCCTGCCATCCCGATAAAGATTTGCCGCCCGTTCGAACTTCTTGTCTGCCTCCTTTTGCAATTCGTCGCGATTGCGAACATATTTGTAATCAAAGATGTTGAAGTCTCTTATCTTGCGCAATTCCTCATTGGCATCAAGGTTTGTATTACTTTGGATATATTTAATTGCCTTGTTATAATTGTCATTGGGAAGGAGTGGTTTCATCGAGGTAGAGGGCGGTATGGCAATTTCCGGTGCGGGGCTTGATGCCTCATAACCATAAATCCCTACCATGATGACCAGAATGACTAAGAACACAATGAAGACTGTCCGGTCGATGTTGGCTTTCACTTTAAGCCACATGATTCCGAACTGTTCCTTGATATCCATGCGCTCTGTAATCCCTTCTTGTGTTCCGGATTCTGTTAAATCATCTCCTCAGGTATACCAACGCCTCTGCCGGAGGGCATAGGTCTTGCCGGACCAATTGGAGCGGCCGGACCTCTTTCCGGCTGGATGGCTGGCTGGGTGCCTGGTGCAACAGTTTCTGGAGTTACCTCCTGGACGCGGGAATATCTCCCCTTATATTTCATGTTGATGGTGAATTTTGAGACATCTTTTTTGAAAAGCTCATTGAATTCGGTCTTGATATCGACAAGGCGTGCGCCCTTTCCTTCCAAAAGGTGCTGTTTTTCTAATAAATCGGTGTTCAATATCTCAGAAAACTTGACAGCGGAATTCTGGTCCTCTGTGTATCCCTCCACAATAACCGTGCCATCCGGGAAGACCTTGAGGGAGGATATCAGGACATCCGCCGGTTTCGCCTTTAATACGTCAAGCCAGCGTTGGAGTGGATAGTCCCTTTCAGTGGTCAGACCGATGGATAGCTTGTCAAACTTGGTTTTGAGGTCTTCTTCAACCTTTGTCACCGACTCAATACGTTTTATGATGGGGTCATATTTCGTGTATTCGTCCTGGTATTGCACGGTCTGTTCTCGATAGATGGCGATATAATGGTCTCCACTCATGGCTCCGAGGATGATAGTTCCGCTCACCAAGCCGGCAAGGACGAGGACAAAGCCCCTCTTTTTCTTGAATCTGATCGCCACCTTTCTCTCAGGCGGCAGGAAATCCACCTGGAGACTTGCCAGACCAATCCCTGCAAGGGCAAGTCCAATGGCGATGGGATAGAAGATGATGTCCTTATCCGTTGACTCTATCCCCTGGATGTTCTGCCCGAAGGGAGCCTCATACTGTTTTACAGGAATACCCAGTTTGTCCTCGATATATTTTGCAAGGTTGGGGAGTTGCGCCTGACCTCCCGACAGGATGATTTCATCCACTGCCATGCCGTCCGGTTGAGAGATGTAGAAATCAAGCGAGCGGCGCAATTCAGCGATGATCCTGTCTACCACCCCTGTTGCCGCCTCAGACGCCTGTTCATTCACGGAGGGACCTGTCACGGCATCCGGAGTGAGGATAACTGTGGATTCCCTTTTAATCCGCTCTGCCCCCTTGATGTCGCTGACGCCCTGGCAATGCTCCATGATAGCCTGTGTCATTGTGTTGCCAGCCAAGGGGATACTGCGAGTAAATCCCAGGGTTGGTTTCAATCCGGAAGTGCCGATTGTGAGGTCAGTCATGGTGGCGCCAATATTGAGGTATGCTCTGACGATTTCCGTGGCGGCGGCTTCCTCCTCTTCTTTTTCTTCCAATTCTGATGGTGCAGTCTCCTGGACAGATTTCCCCCCTTTTTTGAGTTTTGTTAGAAAGGGAGGGAGTTTAAGATTGAAGGTAAAATTCCTTTTCCCCTTTGTGAGGCGTTCTGACATTTTTTCAGCGGGAAGACTGTCAAGGGAGTGGTAATTAAACAACGCAAGAGTACTTACGCTGATGCCAAGGGGTTTCAGACCCGTTTTATCAACGAGGTCCATGAACTCATTGAGGACATCCTTTTTTAAGGCTACAACGAAGACCTCAACTTCCATTTCCCCTTTCATTTCAGAAATCTGGTATTCCAGCATGGTTTTCTCAATGGGGAAGGGGATTTGCTGGCGGGCTTCATAATTTATGATTCTTGATAGTCTTTCCTCTGTGGTTTTGGGGAGGCGGAATCGGCGGACAAAGACTGTCTGTCCCGGGACGCAAAACACTGCCTCTTTTGTATTAATCCTGTTACTTCTCAAAAGTCCCCTGAGGACATTCACGATCATTTTGTTGCGGTCAGCCCTTGAGGCGTCCTGTGGGATTTCCAGATTGGCATAAGCCGCTTTTAAAAGACGCACCGTGTTCTTTTCACAGACTAACTCAGCCACCTTGATGGAATCGTTGCCTAAATCAATACCTACACATTTCTTCACAACAGCCATTTAACACACATCCTCATCCGGCCGGTGATATGGTGCGTCTGTTCTTCTACCTTTAACCCAATTCGTGATTTTAATATTTAATGAAAAAGCTGAACTTTTCTTATCTCCAATATCATTTAAAGTCAAACCTTTTTTTAATAATGAGTTCAGTGTAATTGAAGGTGGCATTATTGTGAAGCAATGACAAAATATAATATGAATTCTGTTGATTTTTTATCCGTGTTTCACAATGGGATTTTATTCGGAACATGTTGAGAATCACACCATATTATGTAAAATGTGTATTAAAACGACAGATGGCTGTCAAACATAAAATCATTATTGTCCTTGCTCTCGCTTTTATTGCCTTCGGTTCCCCATGTCCTGTAAGGGCTGAGCCATCCGAAGTATTCATGGATGCTTTCTCATCCAGCACTATTTTCCTTCTCAATCATGCGATGAGGGAGTCACTCGCCGGGAACCAGGATACCCTCTGGCGCCTTTATATAGATAGGGGGAAGATTGTCGCCGGTCGGGATTTTATCTGGTTTGATGAGAACCTCCTGTATCTTTACTCATCACATCTTGGAGATAGGGATAGATACCTTTTCTGGCAGAATGAGGTTGGAAGGGTGTCCAGTAACAGGTTTTTGAAGGAGCGGGTCAGGAACAATATCTCCTCTGATGAGATGAGCACGGCAAAGAGACTCCTCCGGGAAAACAGATACAACCATTTCGCAAGCGGCTTAAACCACACCTCGGCGGCGGTCACCAGCCTTCTTGAGGGCCAGATGCAGCCCTTTGCGCAACTCCCCATTGACCTTGCGTATGGTCTTGTCAGGGCATCACGTGTCACTCCCCAGGAACGTAAAAGTCTCGCCCTTTTAAATCAATTCCATGAGAAATATCCCCATAACCCCGAATTTGCTGGCATGGAAGGGACTGTAAAGAGGCTTGAAGGAAAGAGGTTGGAGCAAATTTTCGAACAACAGCTCACCCTTGGGCGTCTCTTCGCAAGAAAAAGGGCTTTTGAGCGCGCCTTGTATCATTACCAAAATGCCCTTGCCCTCCGACCTGCTCATAAAGGGGCGCAGAAGGAGATGAATCGTCTTGAGAGTGAGATTGTGAGACAAAACCGTGAGAGGATGTCCTCGATGTCCGTCTTGGCGGGGGAGGATTTCTTCAGCTCGGATGTGGAGAGAAAGGGATATGAGGCGATTGTAAATGCCCTCTCCGCCGGAGATGCAACCTCACTCCTCGTCCACTCATCTTCC
>JAPLSR010000458.1 GCA_026398545.1 Candidatus Sumerlaeota bacterium
TCTATATTGTGCACAATGGTGCCGGTGGGGATATTTTTCAATGGAAGGGCATTCCCCACGCGGATATCCACATCCTCACCGGAGATGACCTGCATGCCCACGGCGAGACCATCCGGGGCAAGAATATAACGCTTCTCTCCATCCGCATAAGCAAGGAGGGCAATCCTTGCAGAGCGGTTCGGGTCATACTCAATGGACTTCACAATGGCGGGAATATTATCCTTATCCCTTCTGAAATCGACTAAGCGATAGCGGCGTTTGTGCCCGCCGCCCCGGAAACGAACCGTCGTGCGACCCCTGTTATTGCGCCCGCCGGATTGGGTGAGCGGGCGGAGGAGCGCCTTTTCCGGCTCAGGTTTCGTGACCTCCTCAAACGTCGAACCCGTCATGTGTCGCCGGCTGGGGGTGTATGGTTTATACTTTTTCTGCGGCATGTCTAAAACCCCTTCTGCTCCTGACTAAGAAAAATCATTATATCAAATTAATGGATTCACCGGTTTTCAGCTTGACAAATGCCTTCTTCCCGTCCGAGCGCCACCCTTTCTGGTAACGAACCCTTTTGGGTTTCCCCTTCATCCGCATGGTATTCACGCTAACAACGTGGACATTAAATGCCTGTTCAACGGCTTTTTTAATCTCCTTCTTGTTCGCCTTGACATCCACCTTGAAGACATATTGCTTCTCACCCTCTTTTTCACTCATAGTGAGACTTCGCTCTGAAAGGATGGGCTTTTCCAAGATGAGATAAGGATTCTTCACGTCAGCATCTCCTCCAGTCTCTTCAAGGCACTGCGGTTTATCATGAAATTATCATGGTTCAAGAGGTCATAAATATTTATATTCCCAATTGTGATTACTGACACATTGGGAAGGTTACGGCAGGAAAGGAAGAAATTCGGTTCTGGTTTTGCTGTGACAATCAGGGCATTCCCTTCAGCGCCCATATTTTTAAGGAGGGAGACAGCCGCTCTGGATTGCGGTTTGGAAAATTCGAAATCATCAAGCACAAAAACCCTGTTTTCCCGGGCAAAACTGGTCAAGGCGGAGGTAAACGCCTTCTGTCGTTTCTGTTTATTCACCTTGCAATCGTAATCGTGGGGAACTGGTCCAAAAATAATTGCGCCGCCACGCCAGAGTGGAGAGCGGTTGGAACCAGCGCGGGCGCGTCCTGTGCCTTTCTGTCGCCATGGCTTGGCGCCGCCGCCGCGGACCTCTGCCCTCGTCTTTGTTGAGGCAGTGCCCCGCCTCTGTCTGGTAAGATACTGGTTCAGCGTCTCACGGACGCAGTTCATATTAATCTCAACATCAAAGATGCCTGGGGCAAGGGCAATGCTCCCCGTCTCTTTTCCCTCCATATTATAAACCTTTGCTTCCGGCATGATTATTTACCCCTAACTGCTCTTGCCATATTTTTTTCTCTCTTCCAGATAAGGACATACCCATTCGTATGCCCCGGCACAGAGCCTTTGATGAGAAGAAGATTCTTTGCCTTCTCCGTCCCGACAACCTTCAGATTCAAAATGGTGCGACGCTTGTTTCCCATGTGTCCTGGCATCTTTTTGCCTTTGCGGACACGTGATGGGGAAGAGGAGGCGCCCATGGAACCCACACGGCGATGATACTTTGACCCATGAGACTCGGGACCTCGATGTCCATGCCATCTCTTGATGGTTCCCTGGAATCCACGCCCCTTGGACACACCTGTCACATTGACCTTTTCCCCCT
>JAPLSR010000148.1 GCA_026398545.1 Candidatus Sumerlaeota bacterium
GATACCCTCGACGGCTTTGCCCGTAACCCCCGCTGATTCAAAATGACCTCCAATGCTGGAGCCTTCTCCTTCCGCAAAAGCCTCCAGCGCCCAGGCGTTGGCAGAGGTTGTATAAGCATAGACCCCCCGGCCGCCTGTGCCATCGGAAGCAAAACTTCCCCCTATCCCGTTATTGCCATTCGCAACTCCATAAACGCCCTCGCCGGTATTGCCCTCGGCTTTGAAATATCCGCCATAATTGGTCACGGCGGCGTCGTTGCCTGCCACGCCCTCCACTGCCTTGCTGTTGTTGCCGCCGGCGGCGTCAAAACGTCCGGCCACGCTGGCGCCTTCACCTTCCGCAAAAGATTCCAGCGCCCAGGCGTTTGTTCCCGATGAGTAGGCGTATAAGCCGACTGTGTTTGTGCCGGAGCCGGTAAAAAACCCCGCATAACCGGACGCCGCCGTATTGGTCACCGTGACCATGCCCACGGAAGCCTGGGAACCTGAAATAGTAAGCGGACCGGTCATATTATCGCCAGTTGTGTTGACCCAGTTATCAGTAGTGTTAAAGCTGAATATTGAATATGGGATTGGGGTTAATTTCTGGAGAGGTGAAAGGACTGTATATGTTGCCGGGTCTCTATTGGCATTATCAACACTGCCGCCGCGGACAGCGATCGATACTACTCTGTCATCTCCGTTAAATACCCCCGCACCAAAATTAATCTCAGTAGTAAATAACCCATTGACGACGGCTTTATCATCAACATAAACTACAGAGAGCTCTTCCCATGTTGCTGGATTAAACAGAACAAAGCGCAAATCATAGTTGCCATTGGCAGGATTGGCGCCATCCTTCAACTGCCCCTGATAGGTGAAGGCAGTTGTCTGGGCATGAAGAGAGCCGCAGAGAAGAACAAACGTGACAGAAATCATGACAATCAGGTTAAGTCTTTTCATCGAAATCCTCCTTTTATCTTTCCTGGTTTCTTCCCATTAAAAACATAAATGGACATGAATGATGGGAAAATAACATTCATGTATTTTTTGTCCGCCGCAACGGATTAAAAAGCAACGATTCCGCATTATTTGCAGATATAAAACAATGAGCGTAGGACAAATGTCAATAGCAAATTAGGGGTTTGAGGGTCATATAAAATTGAGGGTCAGACCCCTATAAAAATGTATAAAATTTCAGCTTAATGGGGTTAAACTCCACCTTAAATAACGTTTTTAAAGGTTTCACAAACACTCCTTTTCTCCCGCCTCTGCGAGCAGTAGCCCGCCTCTGCGGGCGGAGGCCAGTTGACCCCTGCTTAGCATGAACGCCCCACAAATATTAATCAATTACCGGATTGCTTTGAAAAGCAGGTCCAGGATATGATAGACCGGGACGGGCTTTGAGCTGTTTTTATCAGCCACGGCACGCGCCGCCTTTTTCAATGTTTGCTCACAGGTGGGACAGGCGGTCACCACCATCTCCGCTCCGGTGGCTACAGCCTCTTCCATTCTGGCCTGACCCATCCGGTCGGAAATTTCCACATCCCATGTGAGAATGCCTCCCCCGCCGCCGCAACACCGCGATGTGTCCTTCGCATGTTTCATCTCAATGATTTCGCACCCGATTTTCTTCAGGATTTCGCGGGGCTCCTTGACGATTTTCGCTCCTCGCGAGAGGTCGCAAGGGTCGTGATAGGTAACCTTCGCATTCAAGGGTTTGGCGATTTTTTCGGGAGTGAGGCGCTCATTTATCTCCTGAAGGACATGCCGGACATCCCTGCCGAATACCTTTTCCAGGTGCACCTTGCATCCCGGACAGAAGGTCAATATCGGCTCGCTGTTAACGGGGAATGCTTTTTTCAGCCGCTCAATCTGTGCCTCGCACTCCACCTCAAATCCCATGACCTCCAGAGGAAATCCACAGCACACCTCGCGGACGATGCGTGGCGAAACCCCGAGTGTCTGTAGCAGGCGGATGTTCTTTTTGGTGCTGTTGGTGCGGGAGAGATGCTGACAACCGATGAACAGGGAAATTTCGCCCTCCTGTTCGGGAAACGCCACTTCGAGGTCAGCGAAGATGTTACCCGTCTCGCGGATATTTTTCGCCACAGCCTTCTGCGCCTCGACCGCCCTGCCCCGCTTGACCAGTTCCCGCCGCGCCGCAAGCACCACGTCCGGGCATTTCGTTTTTCCCGGACAGCGACGCCAGCAATCTCGGCACTGAGTGCACTGGAAAATCCGGTTCACGAGGTCATCGTCCGGCTCGAGTTCGCCCGTGATGAGTCCGTATGCCATGGTGATGCGGCCGCGCGGGGAGCCGGTGTCCCAGCCCACGTCCAGAAACACCGGGCAGACATTTTTGCAGAATCCGCACATGGTGCAATTGAATGTTTCCCGTTTCAGTTTTTCGAGATCGGTAAATTTCGCGCTCATTCAGCTTCCTCATTTTTTCCGGCAAACTCAACAGGGTAACGTAGATTGTGGAGAAAACTTTTCTCCCAGTCGAAGATTTTATAAGGATTGAGAATATTTTTCGGGTCGAGGGCGCGCTTGATGGCGCGCATGAAGGGGATGGAGTCGGCGCGCTCCTTGTGGAAATATTCCGCCTTGCTGATGGCGATGCCATGCTCGCCGGTTACCGTCCCGCCAAGAGCCAGCACGAGGTCATAGATTTCCTGCACCGCCTTTTCCGCCTGAAGCCAGTGGTCCGGATTTTCCGGATCGAGCAGCACCTTTGTATGGAGATTGCCGTCCCCCGCATGACCGTATGGCGGAATGTATATGTCGTATTTGTCCTGTATTTCAAGGAAGCCCTTCACTGCCTCCGGGACTTTTGAGATTGGCACAGCCATGTCGTCCGCCAGCATGATCGTGGCAAATTCCGG
>JAPLSR010000462.1 GCA_026398545.1 Candidatus Sumerlaeota bacterium
ATTCGAGGCAATACGCGAAGTTTTGTTATTGCGAGGTGAAAGATTGCCCGCTCAAAAGGAGATTGAGGTCCAAGAGATACTCCCCGCCCCTTCACAGAAGGAAAAGCAAGCAAATGCTATTGACAGCGTGCCTGCCGTGGCTTTCATCTTAACCCATGTATTTGTGATGGGAGTTGCTGGCATCCTATTTGGCGCAATCGCTGGGATATACTTCATTGGCGTTAGCTGGAAGGCCAAAATGTGGCCAGGGATGATCATGCTTATGGCCACAAGTCTGTTTGGTGCTGCATTGCGTTTAGGCACAATTTAAGGAAGAAGTACATTATGAACAAACTAGCTGTCCTATTTGTCACACTTGTTCTTAGCGGATTTTTTGCACTGGTGAGAAAGGGGCAAGCGCCCCTTTAAGTTCTTAAGAAAATTAAGGCTCTGGCGAAGAATCTGTATCTTTATGTCTTGATCTGCTTCTCTGTCCAAGCTTCATTCCAATTTTAGAATAGCGACATTATGTTTTTATTCGTCTATAAATTCGGAATTCAGTTCGTGATACGCAGTCTATGACAATTCCACAATATTGATTTTACCACGAAGACACGAAAACACAAAGACCAATGTCCTTTTATTTTTTCTTAGTATCTGCCCGCTATGGCGTGTCTTAGCCCTCAGGCGGATTGTGCCTTTGTGGTTTAGACTCATGTGGATTTGTTCTTCATTTTATTCCCGCCATTGACTTGGAAAATCGTTTTTGACATGAATATATTGTGAATGTGTGAAACATCATCAAAGAAAAATTCATTTACCACAGAGGCTCACAGAGGTATTCACAGAGTTGCACAGAGGATTTTTTCTTTGTGATTCCTCTGTGCTCCTTAGTGTCCTCTGTGGTGAATCCTGTATTTTTAAGGAGTATATTGTCAGATGTCCCTTGTTGAAAAAATCATGAGTTTGAAAAAGGAGCGGAATGCCATAATTCTGGTTCATAACTACCAGATTCCAGAGGTTCAGGATATCGCCGATTACGTGGGGGATTCACTTGGTCTGAGCATCCAGGCTTCGAAGACGAGCGCCGACGTTATTGTATTCTGCGGTGTTTATTTCATGGCGGAAACGGCGAAAATCCTTTCGCCCGGGAAAATTGTCCTCATACCTGATAAGGATGCCGGATGTCCAATGGCGAACATGATAACCGCCGAAAAACTTCGCGCACTGAAGACACGCCACCCCGGCGCAAAGGTGTTGTGTTATGTCAATACTACGGCGGATGTGAAGGCGGAATGCGACTTCTGTTGCACCTCGGCAAATGCCGTTAAAATGGTAAATCAGGCATTGCATGATGCTGAGGAAATCATCTTCGTGCCGGATAAATACCTTGCCGATTACGTCGCGAAAAAAACAGGTCGGAAATTCATCACCTGGCAGGGTTATTGCCCCACCCATGTCAAAATCCTTCCTGAAGATATAAAGAGAGCGAAGAAGGAACACCCACCTGCGGAAGTCCTTGTCCATCCGGAATGCACGCCGCAGGTGGTCGCCCTTGCCGACTACGTGCTCTCCACAGAGGGTATGTGCCGGTATGTGAAGTCAAGTCAGGCGAGGGAATTCATAATCGGCACGGAGGAGGGCATTCTCCACAGACTCAAAAAGGAGAACCCTGATAAGTTTTTTTATTGCCCCTCCGACTGCGCCATCTGTCCCAATATGAAAAAGATTACCCTTGAAAAGGTTTTGTGGGCGCTTGAGGACTTGCAATTCAGGGTTGAGGTTCCTGAGGAGATTGCAGAACGGGCGAGACGGAGCATCCGGAACATGCTTGATATTGTGGATTAAAAGGCGGCATCTCATGGAAAGGATACCCATCAGGCTCAATGAGCGGTCGGTTCTTGTGGACGCGGGGACAACGCTTCAAAAGGTAAGGCGGGATTTCAAATCCGATGCGGATGTGGTCATCCTCAATGGGTTTCCATTCGCAGGCGATGCAGTGCTCAAGGGTGGCGACGAGGTGGTTTTGATACGGCGCGGTGAGCGTCCGGGACGTGATGAACTGCAGGCGCTTATGATGGCGCGGCATGGACCAGGCTTATTTGAAAAAATCAAATGCGCCCGCGTGGGGATTGCTGGTTGCGGTGGACTGGGCAGCACCCTTGCGGTCATCCTCGCCCGCACAGGCATCGGCTCTCTCCTCCTTGTGGATTATGATATTGTGGAGCCAAGCAATCTCAACCGCCAGCAATTTTTCATAGACCAGATTGGCGAATTAAAGGTGAGGGCGCTGGCGGAAAATCTCCGGCGAATCAATCCATTTGTTGATATTGAGACATGTGAACTTAAACTTGACCGCTCAAATATACCGGATGTCTTCAGGAAATGTCATGTGATTGCCGAGTGTTTTGATGACCCTCATACCAAGCGCGAGATGACCTTGACGGTGAGGAAATATCTGCCGGAGATTCCACTGGTGACTGTCTCCGGCATTGCGGGCTATGGTCCGGCAAATCTTATACATACGAGGCGCGTTTTCCGGAATGTTTATCTTGTGGGAGACAC
>JAPLSR010000172.1 GCA_026398545.1 Candidatus Sumerlaeota bacterium
ACAGGTGAAGGTGTGCCGGTGTTTTTGCTCAGGGAACTCCTTCACGAGGCGGGTTATGACCCCGACCTCTGCCCATCCCCTCTGGACAGATTTATCACAGGTGTCACAGACAATTCAAGACGCGTCCTGCCGGGAAACATCTTCGTGGCAATACAGGGAAGCAGGGCGGATGGGCATCTTTTTTTATCAGATGCCGTTGAATGTGGCGCCGCCGCCCTTATTGTGGAACGTGAAATACCCGCCTATCCCGGTGTTGTTATAATTTGCGTTCCTGATACTCGTGATGCCCTCGCCTTTCTCGCTCACGCCTATTACGGCAATCCGTCAAGGGATAAACTGATTTTTGGCGTGACAGGAACCAACGGCAAAACAACCACGACCTATATCCTGCGTTCCTGTCTTCAGGCGGCAGGCATCCCCACCGGTCTCATAGGGACTATCCAGTATGATATTGGCGATGGAGTTGTCAAGGCGCAGAACACAACGCCATCAGCCCTCTCCCTTGCCCGGATGTTCGCCCGCATGAGGCAAAATGGCTTAAGGGGCGCCGTGATGGAGGTTTCCAGCCATGCCATCCAGCAGAAACGCATCCTCGGGTCTGAATTCAAGGCGGGCGTCTTTACCAACCTCACGCAGGACCACCTTGACTATCACGGCACTATGGAGGCTTACCGCGAGACAAAGTGGAGGTTTTTTGAGGATTACATCGCCCATAACGGGGGCGTGGCGGCGTTTAATATGGAGGATGAAACGGGCAGGATGTTTGCCGGCATGTTCAAGGGGGAACAAGCGACTTATGGCATGCGGGATGGCGTGGATGTCCGACCCGAGCGCTGTCAACTTTCGCCGCGGGGGACGCGGATTGTCCTGAACTTACGGGGGGAACAGCACGAAATCTGCACCGGTCTTGTCGGGCGATTCAACGTCATGAATATCCTGGCTGCCTCAGCCGGGGCGCTTGCCGCCGGTATCCCGCCGGATGCCATTGCCGAGGGCATATCGCGGATGAAACCCATCCCTGGACGCTTTGAACTTGTCGACCAGGGTCAGCCCTTCTCCGTTATTGTGGATTACGCCCATACGCCGGATGCCCTGGCGCGCATCCTTTCCAGCGCCCTTGATTTTTCCCCTCGCCGTATAATTACCGTATTTGGCTGTGGGGGGGATAGAGACCGCAATAAGCGACCCCTTATGGCGATGGCTGTCGGGCTGTCAATGCAGCGGAATGAGGAGGACTATGCGATAATCACAAATGATAACCCGCGCAGTGAAGACCCGGCGGAGATTGCACGCCAAGCGGAGAGCGGGTTGCTTCGCCTGAGGATTACGAACATGCGTTACGACATCATCCTTGACCGCAGGGAGGCAATCCGTCGCGCCCTGTCTCTTGCGGGGGAGGGGGATATTGTCATCATTGCAGGCAAGGGGCATGAGGATTATCAGATTATTGGCGGAAATACGCTTCATTTTGATGACCGCGAAGTGGCGCGGGAAATCCTCGCTGAAATGGGCTGACATCAAAATGGGAAATCTATCGTAAAGGAGCAGATACAATGAACCTTACCCTTAAGGAGATTATCTTGTCAACGGGGGGAGAACTCATCCATGGAAGACCGGACACGATTGTTGCGTCCATAAGTACCGACACGCGCGCACTTCAGCCCGGAGACCTGTTTGTTGCCCTGAAGGGACCCAATTTCGATGGTTCGCAATTTACCGCAGATGCCTTTGAGCGGGGCGCAATAGGCGCACTTGTCTCAGGATTGCCGGAGGGACTCCAAATCTCTGACGGTGAATGCCTTGTCAGTGTGGAGAACACCGAGAAAGCGCTGGGAGATATTGCCTTACTCTGGCGACGCAAAATATCCGCCGATGTCCTTGTTGTCATGGGCAGCTCCGGCAAGACCACAACCAGGGAGATGATTTTTCAATCCCTCGCCGCCGCCTTCCAGTCACCCGACCGGCGCCTTTTCATCTCCGCAAATGGCAATCTGAACAACACAATCGGAGTCCCGCTTACTCTTTTCCAGATAGAACCGGACACACAGCTGATTGTGACGGAGATTGGAATGAACTCCAAAGGCGAGATCAGGCGTCTAACGGAAATTACCGACCCGGGCATACTTGTGGTCACCA
>JAPLSR010000026.1 GCA_026398545.1 Candidatus Sumerlaeota bacterium
CTTTTCTTATTTACCCTCCGGCGAGGTTTGATTGCCTTCAGTCTTTCCTCTTTTCCGGGAGGAATCGGGAAACATGAAACGTTGTATTTTTCCCGAACGAGCGCCGGCTGGGCATCTTCAAGGAGGGAAAGATGTTGCTGGGTCTCATCACCTGGATTCAAGAAATCAGCAACTGAAAGGGCGATATGGGCTGCCTTAAAGGCATCCATGATGGCGTCCCGGCTTGCGGCGCTTTTCGCCTGTTTTATCATCCCCAGCCCGTGATTCAGATAGGCAGAAGCAAGCCCGCGTCTCAGCTCATTCTCTACTGAGATGGGAAGAGGGGTTTTGGTATAAACCGGCTGGAGAAGGGCGATTGCCTCCTGCGGTTTCCCCTCCTCAATCAACTCAATGGCTTTTGATATTTCCGATGCAACCTGTTGATTCCCCGCTGTTCCTTCAACACAGGCAAGATTGGTTTGAAATGTCTCATTACCCGGCTCTAACGCGAGTGCCTCTTTTAAAATGTCCCGTGCTTCATCCTTGAGGAGTTGGTAATCTTTTTGAATTGCGAGGAGATTCAAAATCCTCGCCAGGAGCTTCCTAACACACTCCTTTTCGGGTGAAAGTGTCAAAAATTCTCTAAGAATCTTGACAGCCGACTCATAATCCCCATTTTCCAGATGTCTCAGCGCCTCATCAAGGCATCTCTCCATTTTGGCTCGTCTGGCGAGGTCAAGTTCATTGGCATAACCCTCATGGATGGTGCAGGATTCGGAGAGATAGCGGAAGGCGTCATCAAAATTCCGGGCTCTAAAGGCTTCATGTGCCTGTTTGCGGAGGACTTTTGCCAGAAGTTCGACGGCATCATGGTCATCGGGATTTTCCTCCAGAATCTTTTGGAGGATATCCGTGGCATCGGACAATCGATTCAGGGAGGCAAGCCGCAATGCCTGCCCGATGCCTGCGGTGCCTGTGCGCATTAATTCGAGATTAATCTTTGCCTCCGCCAGTTCCGGATCAAGAGAGAGCGCCTCATCAAGAAGCGTTGCCGCTTCACCAATCTTTTCTTCGCGTGAGAGAATATAAGCACACTGATTATACATTCGCGCAATGGCGGTGCGGTGACTTGGTTCATCAATCTTCAGATATTTCATGAACTGGAGATGGCTCAGGGCAGCCTGTAGTGAATGGCGAAGGGCGTTTTTGCACCGCTCAAGGGCGTTCTCGACGAGGACATTTATAAGATTCTTCTTAATAACCTCAAGGGCATCATAACCAAACCGGGCAGATATCTCTTTCGGGAAAATCCCATCGCGCTCCACACCAAGCCTTATTTCCTCCCAGATAAATCCCTCGCGGATAATTCCATCCCAGCCGATATATCCCTTTTTCCAGTATGATGCGGCCTGTTCTAAATCACCCTTTGATTCCTCGATATCCCATGCCTTCAAATAACAAAAGAGGGTGCTGTTTATAATCTGCTTATAGGTTGCGCCGGAAAATTGTTTTTCAATATCCCGCCGTGTCTCGATCTCGTTATCACTCCCAAGAAGACACAGGCTCCAGACCTGATTATCGAAGGTGAATAAATCAATAAAGACGCGCCTCACAGGGTCAATCAGAAGGGCAAAAGCCTCGGAGACTTTCCAGTTCAATTCGGGAACGGATGAAAGGGGAAAACTTGAAATCAGACGCTTGTAAGAAGTCTTGAGTTCCTCTATAGTGATATCCTTCGGCACACCAAGGACGATATAAGGCTTCACATGTGGGTCTGTGAGTTGGCTCCATGCAATACAAGCCTCCGTATAATCCTTGGTGTCAGTCTCCTTTTCAGCTCCCTCCTTTTTTTGCCCGAAATACTTCTTCTTTTTCTCCCAGAGCTCTACTATATTCGTCTCGGGATTGACGGCAAAAAGCTTGAAATAAGCGGGCGATATGTAAAATTGAAATGGCGACATCTTTATAACCAAATTTTATTATACCTCATTCTGAATGTAATAAATCCCAACCCGCTCCTGAGGGGTTGAAATCTTAAAACCTCTCCTCGCCAAGATAATCCCCGGAGGCGGTGTAAAGAGTTCCCCTGACGGCGACACTGTCCTTGAATACCCGCTCGGAGCTGTAAACCAGCTCTCCCTTCTGATTATAAAGGCGCACCGTCTTTTCCTGCCCCTTCTCATCATAAACAGGTTCAATATGAAACTGGAGATTATCTTTACCGTCATAAAATTGTGCCTGCGTTATAAGTCCGGATGGCTGATAATAAACCTTCCAGTTCGGGAGTCCTGTCCTTTCCGATTTCCGCATCTCCTCCCGTCCCACGCTCTTAGCGCCATCAAAATCAAGATACTTGAAATAGCGGACAGGCGCAAAATCCTGACTGCCTGAAGGTGCGGGTAATGAGGTGTTCTTGGAGGCGAGAGTGTCCGGGGAAATACCACTCTCACTTTTGATGACAGAGACTGTTGAGGAGATGGCTTCCTGTGTTTCCTTTGCCTTTTCAGGATGAAATAATGTTTCCATCTCGGACACGGAGACCGCACACCGGAAACCGATATCGGGAAAGGCTGAATAAGCCTTTTGGGGGAACCGCACCACCGTTGTGACATATTCCGGGTCTGAGGTGTAATTCCCCCCGCGTGTCAGCCGGACGTTACTGGTTCCTGTAGGTCCCTGCGGGTTCTTCAAGGGACTGTTTTTATAATACTCGCTATCATACATATCAAAAACCCATTCAGAGACATTACCTGCCATATCAAGGAGTCCATAAGGGCTGGCGCCATCGGGAAAACTTCCCACCTTTAAAGGCGCCTTCACCTGCGACTTATACGAATTGCAGAAGGTTTGTGAAGAGGTCTGTCCCCAGGGATAAATGCGACCATCTGTGCCTCTGGCAGCCTTTTCCCACTCCGCCTCAGTGGGAAGCCTTTTCCCAGCCCAGCGGGCATAGGAGACAGCATCACCATAACTGACTCCCACGACAGGCTGCTTGGGATTGTTAAAAAGGGGATTATCTGAAAACGGAGATTTTTTGGCGTTCTTCTCCGCCAGATATTTCACATATTCTTCATTCGCAACCTCATATTTATCCATATAGTAGGCATCAAGGTAAACGGTGTGTGCCGGTGTAGCGTCAGTAAATTTTGCGGCGAGTGTGGAATCCGGCGGAATCCCCATCCTGAACTCACCCGCTGGTATAAGAACCATCTCCTTATTATCCTTCGGGCTGGTTATGGTTTTGGGAAGGGCATCCCATTTCTTATTACGAACAATCTCAAGTAGGTTTTCCTGCGATATCGGCTCCTCGGAAAAAACAGGCACGCAATTCAAAACAAAAACCACTCCCACTACCATCATTAAAATATGCGCTCTACAAAACATAAAGCATCGCCACACCATAAAATTATTCACATGTTAAAAGTGTATATGCACTCCCAAATCAATTTTCAAAGACTTTTTTTTAAATTTTTTTTCATAATGTCAGAGATTCATGCCCTATAAGAGTTCTATGATTTCTGCGAAGTGAGGTGGGGGGGGTGCTTCAAAGGTCATGAGGCGTCCATCTTCGGGATGAACAAGTTGCAGGCGTGCGGCGTGTAGAAGCTGCGTTTTTACCTTCTTCAATTTCCCCAGCAAAAGACTTCGCGATGGCGGAACACCGGCAATTGCCATCCGCACGTCCCAACCATAATCCGGGTCGCCGATGACGGGATGTCTGATAAAATTCATATGCACACGAATCTGGTGCGTGCGTCCGGTTTCCAGTGTGATGCCAAGGAGGGTGATGC
>JAPLSR010000468.1 GCA_026398545.1 Candidatus Sumerlaeota bacterium
GCATTCCTCTCGGATGATAATAAGCGGAAACCCCGCGCCCGGATAGGTGGAAAGACAACAAGCATCTGGGAAAACTCGGCGAGGAGAATCCCGACTCCAAGACTGTAAACGCCAAGCCTTCGGTGAAAAAGAATAAGCGAACTCATTATCATGATGTTATACGCTACTGAACGCAGTGTGGTGTAGGAGTAAAGATGAAAGGTGTTTGCCGCCCCGACAAAGAGACCGGAAATCATTCCGCCCACAATAGCGGGGGAGAGCAGGCGATAGGTGTTGATGCCGAGCCTGAGGGCATCCGAATGAGTATTTCTGGGGAAGAGGAGAGGCACAATATAGGGCGCAAGGAGATAATTCACTGCCGCAATCAAAATGGATACGACGAATGTCCACTTGGCAAGGCGGGTCAGGATTTGCCACTGTCTCGCCCCGCCGGACTGTGCCGCCTCGCATAGACCGGGCACCACCGCCTGCACTAACCCTCCGCCCAGAATGGTGCACAGGAAAACTGGAATGGAGGCGGAGAGGAGAAAGATATCCAGTTCCCGCTGTGTTCCAAAATAGGCAGCGTTCAGGATTTCACGGAAAATCCCGAATGGCCGCGCCAGGATGGTCAGAAATATAATCAGACCGGCGGATGCCGCCAGCGACCCCGATTGCGATGGGCGTGCGGGGGGTATCTGTGTATTTGCCTGATAGTTCATCTCATAAATCAGCGCTATCCACGGCTCATTTCAGATGAGTTCATCATTCATTGATTGTCATTGGTGCGTGCGCTTTATCTTTCCATCAATGTTTATAGTCCGAAGAGCCTGCGCATAAGCTGGTCGCCCTTCATGAGCCCCAGAGCGCCTTTGAGACAGGCGACCTCATCATACATGAGGACGGCATCAGGCTTAAGGGCTGGACCGCAGATGGAGACCGGCACGGGGGTCCGGGTATGTTTGCGTTTTTTCACAGGAACAGGGTGGTCGGGCAGAACGGCTGATGTGAGGTCTCCTTTGAAGTGCTTCAGAAAATGCCCTATACAGCGGCGGTCAAAATCCTCAATGGCTTTGATTTTCAAATCAAGTTTGCCCAGATGCCCCACCTCGTCAATTGCCTCCACGTGGAGATAGACAAAATCATTTTTCTCTAAGGCACGGATTGCCGCCTCAGCCTTGCCCTCATAGTTCGTGTCAATGAAGCCGGTGGCGCCGGGCACCTTTATCTGTTCCATCCGTGCGAAGAAGGCGATGCCAAAGATGACATCCACCGCGCTGATTACCGCGCCCTTTTTCCCGTATTTTTCCTCAAATGGGATGAAGTTGGGTTTTTTACCCGGACTCCATGGCCAGATTAAATTTGCCGCCGGTTCCCCATCTTTCAGGCGGCGCATATTGGTTGGATGGTTCTCAAGCAAGGCGCAGGAGCGTCTGGTCAGGTCATTAACAAACTCAGCAGTATATTTCGCCGCCTTGGATTTGGGCTTGAGAAGAATCTTATCCACCTTCATATCTTGCGAGCTGTCCGGTTTGGCATACTTTAAGTCTTCGGAAAATTTCTCTCCGGTGAGTATCAGTAGATTGCGGTAGCTGACGCCGGGATAGAAACAGACCTCATCCGAGCCGAATGCCTCCTGAAGGGCATAAATGAGGGCACGCGCATCCTCATTGGAGACATGTCCGCCTGAATAGTCCTCCAGAATGCCCTCACGAACTGTAATTAAATTACAGCGGAAGGCAATCTGATTCGGGGCGAGGTCGATGCCCTGTGAGGCTGACTCCAGCGGTCCGCGGCCGGTATAGCATGTGGCAAGGTCATATCCCAGAACGGAGAGATTTGCCACATCCGAGCTTGTTGGGAATCCCTCAGGCAGGGTGAGGAAGGTGCCTGACTGCCCCTTGCGGGCAATGCTGTCCATATTGGGTGTGAATGCCGCCTGCAGAGGCGTTTTCCCATCCAGCTCCTCCATAGGTTCATCCGCCATCCCATCGCCGAGAAAAATAATATATTTCATAAACCAACCTCTACCATGTGAATCCTTATAAATTAATTTATGTAAAGAATACCAGGACTCAATGCAACAAGATTTACCTGAAAATAATGTCGTGAGAAATTATGCGCCCAGAAGAATTGAATTACCCTTGACGTATTTCCATAATGAGCAATATTATGGATTGAGATATATAAGTGGCGTTGTCTATAATATAAAACTTTCAAAAAGGATAAAATCATCTCTCAAGCGCTCAAACAATGTAATGATGACAACTGAAACTTGAACAAATCAGGGATATTAACCCCAGTTAACTTCCCGGTTGGTATACCCTTTATTATAGAGAGGAGTAATCTATGAAAACTTTTATTACTTTTATTGGCATTTTTCTTTTAACAATTTCATGTTATTCTGAGACGTTAGTTAAAGAAGAGTTAACTTCGCCCCCGCTCCAGCTCAGGGAAAAGGGCATCACTAAAGAAAACATTGATCATATTATGATTAAATTCGTGAAGGATAATCCTCGTTATCATTATTTAATTTTTCATCCTTTGACTATAAAATGGGTGATAGAGGGATTATATAATTTACAATTGATAAGTGCTCAATCAAATAAAGACGGTAAAATCCCGATGGTGAAATGTAACGCGGAAATTGAACTATATTTGAAAGATTCTCATGTCCTTATAGTTCCCTTTGTTTTTAATGAAGTGGGTTACAAAAAAAGCTTTAGACACTTCTCCAAGTCATATGAACCGGATAAGAATTTTTATGCAGTATTGTATGTGTGTTATGACAAATTTCATCTAATAATGTATGACCCGGGTAAGCCGGGGCCATTGGGGCCATTCAATGATAATAAAGATCAAAAAATGGCTTTTATTGGAATGGCGGAATATTTTAATATGATGGATTGCCCTGAATTGGTTGTTGAGTTTTTGGAAAAGAAGATTTCGTTTGATAAAAAAAATTTTAGATGGAACCCAGAAATAATGATGATTATTGATAGTTTCTATATAATTCCTATGATAAGTCATCAATACGATCTAATGATTGACAATCTGTGTAAATTGAATCGCTATGATGAGGCAATTAAATGGTGTAAATTACATATGGAATTATTTTCTGATTATAAGGGAATGAGTCATCTGAGTGTCCCTTACCAAAAATTGATTAATACAAACAGTATTGAGAAAATAGCAGATATATATAAAAAGAAGGGTGATTTGAAAAATGCCAAGAATTATTATAAGCAAGCACTCTCTCAAACGGAAGATATCTTGAAGACAATCAAGGAAGATGATAAAAATTTTAAAATCTGGAAATCTGGGTTAGATAACTTAAAGAAAAAAATAGCAGAGTGCCCATAATAATATATTGGGGGAGTTGGAGTCAGATTCCATAGCAATAGGGGTCAATCTACTTGACTTGTTCAACTTTTTGTTGATTGCCAATTATCCCTTTTGATGGTCTCTCTAAGTTGAGCTAAAAAGAATTGAATTACCCTTGACGTATTTCCATAATATCCAATACCATTGTCCAAATTTGACTATAGAGGACTGATTAAATAATATATCTAAGACTCAAGGAGGTATTGAGCAATGAATCGGAAAATACACAAAATTTTTGTTATCATTGTTATGGGTATATCGTCACTCGCTCTTGGCGCCGCCTCACCTTATATTTACAAGATCAAGATTGGTGAATTCCCGGATAAAGCCTCGGCACAGGCGCGTCAGCTGACCCTTCTTCAACTTGATTATGGTCCCTTGAATATTGTTCAGAAAGACGGAAAATTTGAACTCCAATACGGAGAGTTCCCCTACTTTATTGACGCAGATTTAATCTGTCAGGATTTGCAGAAATCGGGCTACAAGGACGCCGCCATTATCAAGGAGAACAACTCAACCGGCAAGGTGGATTTTTCCCCTATTATTGGTGCCGCGGTGGAACGCGTCTTTAATACCGTTGAGAAAAACGACCATCTGACTTCGGTAACACTCGACATGAAAAATCCTGAGATTGTCCAGATGGAAGCCTTCATGAAGACGGCGTCAACTGAACAGAAGCATGACGCCCTCGCCGCCAAACTGGATAGCCTGAGCGACAGCGACCCGGTGAAGGGCTGGATGATGATGAGGCTGGCATATATGAAGTTAATCATGAAAGACCGAGGCGCTTCGCAACAACTCTTCCAGCGTATCGCTGAAGGGAAAGTAGCGGCGACGCCGAAGTTGCGCCTTGATGCTATGAATCGTGTGGCGCATCTCATATATGCCCAGAATGATTTTGTCCGGTCATATCGGGCGTACAGGGAAATCTATAATTTTGCGGAGGCGCCGGAGCAGAGAGTGGAAGTGGCATTGGAATTGTCGGGACTAATGGTCGATCTGGCGCAGAATTTGAAGAAGGGGACACTGGAAGAGGCGCGGGCATTTCATGAAGCGGCGCTCGACGAAATGCCGGAGAAAAATTTTAACCCCCGCGCGACTATCGCACTCCTTCATGCTGAAACATGGTATTATGAAAAGAATTATGCCAAGTGCATGGAGGAATCCGAGGCATATTTGAAGAAATACATGGACAAGCCATTGCGCGAGATTGCGACATGTAAATTATTCCTGGGATTGGCGTATGACAAATTAAACCGCTATGAAGAGGGGAAAAATATTCTGGCTACCATTTTAGACATGCCGCTTGGACCAAAGGATAATTGGGGAGCAATCCCTGATATTAAATTATCCGCTCTGGAATGGCTCATCATCATCGCGAAAGGAGCCAAAAATCCTGCTGATGAGGCGCATTGGAAATCTGTAAAGCAAATGATGTATCCAAATAAATAATGCAAGAAGGGACTGTTTGGGTTTAGACTTTACCCTAAATTGCTTTTTGGATTCTTCCCCTTAATTGATTTCAGTGAAAAAAAAAGACCGACCCTCTGATTGAGCGCCGGTCTGGTATATTTCTTTGAGAGAATGCGGGACGGGTGTATTAACGTTTGGAGAACTGGAAGCGTTTGCGCGCCTTTTTCTGACCGTATTTCTTCCGTTCTGTCTCGCGCGGGTCGCGGGTGAGGTATCCAACCTTTTTCAGGGAGATGCGATAAGCGGGATTTGCATCGAGAAGGGCGCGTGCAATGCCGTGGCGGATGGCTCCCGCCTGACCCATTGCCCCGCCGCCTTCCACACGGGCGAATATATCGTATTTTGTCAGGGTATGGGTCTCTTTCAACGGCGCTTTGATGATATTCTCCACCGCCGGATGCAGGGAGAAATATTTTTCCCAGGGGAGGTCATTGATAGTGATTTTGCCCTTGCCGGGTCGGAGATACACACGGGCAGTTGAGCGTTTCCTGCGTCCCGTTCCGTGATATTGTTCAATTGGTTTCACCTGTGTCGTCATTCCTTAATCCTCCCTTGGCTTTCTTGTGGCGAGATTGAGAATCTGTGGGTTCTGGGCAGTATGCGGATGGTTAGAGCCAGTATAGATACGCAGGCGGGTCATGGTGGCATTTCCGAGACGGTTCTTCGGAATCATGCCCCAAACTGCCCGGCGTATAATTTCCTCTGGTTTTTTATCTAAGAGTTTCTGGGGCGTGGTGGAGCGGAGTCCGGAGGGCCATGAGGTATGCCAGTGATATTCCTTGTCAGTCCATTTCTTGCCCGTGAGCTTGACCTTTTCCGCATTTATCACAATCACTTGGGTGCGAGGTGAGATATGCGGGGAGAACGTGGGGAGATGTTTTCCACGCAGGATTCCGGCAATTCGTGTGGCAAGGCGCCCCAGAGTCTGGTTCTCGGCATCCACCAGATACCACGTCTCATTAAAATCTTCCGGCTTGGGGACAAACGTGCGCATTTGAGAAAAATTCTCCTTGTAAGGTCTTCTATCAGTTAAAAAGGCATGAGATT
>JAPLSR010000068.1 GCA_026398545.1 Candidatus Sumerlaeota bacterium
CTGCCGACCTCTCCCTCAAGTTTCTCCACCTTGATGATGTCGCCTTCCTTGACGCTGTATTGCTTGTTACCAGTTCTCACGATGGCTTGCATGATTTTTTTCCTCAGAGATATTTACTCACAACCAAAACACAGATGGGGACATTAGTCAGGGCATCTTTCCCCTGTCAATAAAAAATGAACACAATTTTTTCAAATGAAACACCAGGTTGCCAAATTGAAAATTGATAATGGAGAATTGACAATAATCATCCAATCATGCAAGTTTACAATTTATTTTTGGGGGAGAAGGATGGTGAGCCATTTTAGACCTCTATACCGGTGTGTCTATTCAAGGATGCCGGAGGGCGAGATTTCGCTGAACCCTGACGCGCCGCCGTGGAGGGAGGCGGCAACATTCGGGAGTTTTATGCTCGCAGATGGCTCCGCCCCCGCACTCCGCCAGACGGAGGCAAAAATGGTCTGGGATGAATGGGGCATCCATCTCCTTTACATCTGTCACGACCCCTGCATCTGGGGGACATTCACAAATGACCAAGACCCCATCTTTGATGAGGAGGTGGTGGAGGTCTTTCTCGCCCCCCATCCGGAGGATGAATTTTATTACGAGTTTGAGGTGAGCCCGCGCAATGTGCGCTTCGCCGCCGTCATCAATAATCCTGAGACCTCCAAAGGAAAAAAACTAATTCACCGCCTTCTTGACTGCCGGAAACTTCGGACACGGGTGCAGGTGGAAGGCATCCCCGGCGGCTCCGCCTCGTCTGACCGTGAGTGGCGCGCCTTCCTCGGAATTCCTTACGAGCTCCTTGAGAGGGATTCACCGCCAGCTGCGGGGGAGGTGTGGCAGGGGAATCTTTATCGCATTGACCGTCCTGCGCCGGATATGCCGCAATCCGCCTTCGCTAAAGCTACGGCGGACACGAAGTCGGATCTTCAGGATGAATTCTCCTGCTGGTCGCCGACCTTCACAAACCCTGCCGCCTTCCATTGCCCGCGCCACTTTGGGGAGATTGAATTTGTTCAACCTTCAATTTTGGCTTGCGTAGGGGGTAGATGGGTTAGTAGAAAACTTGTTTGATGTGGTGGGGATAATTAAAAAAATAATCATCACGTGCCCCCTGACTGAATGGAGGAAGTATGGCGCTTGCACCCTTTGATTTTGAGAAGCCCATCATTGAACTGGAGAGGCAGATTGAGGAGCTCACCCCGAATAAAAAAGACCCCGCCGTGAGCGAAAAAATCAAAAAGCTCGAGGAAAAACTCCAGCATCTGAAGGTGGAAACATACTCCAACCTCACCCCCTGGCAGCGTGTTCAGATGGCACGCCACATGGCGCGTCCCCATTCCCTTGATTATATCAAGGCGCTCTTCACCAACTGGACTGAGGTTCATGGCGACCGCGGCTTTGCGGATGACCAGGCGCTGGTGGCCGGTTTTGGCAACTTCCGCGACCGCCCGGTCACTATTATCGGTCAGCAGAAGGGGAAGGACACGAAGGAAAATCTCGCCCGCAATTTCGGCATGATGCACCCCGAGGGCTATCGCAAGGCGATGCGGGTGATGCGGATTGGGGAAAAATTCAATCTGCCCATCATCATCCTCATTGACACCCCCGGCGCCTATCCGGGCATAGGGGCGGAGGAGCGGGGTCAGGCGGAGGCAATCGCCAGCAACATCCGCGACATGTTCACGCTCACCGTTCCCATCATTGTTGTCATTATTGGTGAGGGGGCAAGCGGCGGGGCGCTTGGCATCGGCATCGGGGATGTTATCCTGATGATGGAAAACGCATGGTATTGCGTCATATCGCCGGAGGGATGCGCCTCCATATTATGGCGGGACAGGGCGATGGCATCGCGCTCGGCGGAGGCGCTGAAGCTTACCGCCCCCGACCTCTTAAACCTCGGCGTCATTGATGAGATTATTCCTGAGCCGCTGGGAGGCGCTCATCATGACCCGACAACCGCCTATGACAATGTCCGCGCCGCCATCGCAAAATACTTGGACCGCCTGATGAAAATCCCGATTGATAAACTCCTTGAGATGCGCTCCGGGAAATACCGACGGATGGGCGTTGTTACTGAGGGGGAAAAAAGGAAGTAATGAGCGATATTAACAGCCGTTATGAGTCTTCCGAGATGGAAACCCGCTGGTATCAAATGTGGGAGTCGGGAGGCTTTTTTCATGCCGATGAAAATGCAAACGGGGCAACTTACACGATTGTCATCCCCCCGCCCAATATTACCGGCATCCTCCACATGGGGCACGGGTTGAATAATACGCTTCAGGATGTGCTCATACGCCGGAAGAGGATGCAGGGATTCAATACCCTCTGGCTGCCGGGCACAGACCATGCCGGCATCGCCACCCAGAATGTGGTGGAACGTGAACTCCGAAAGGAAAACAAGCGCAAGGAGGACTTGGGGAGGGATGCATTCCTTGAGCGCGTCTGGCAGTGGCGCAATGAAAAGGGAGGAACCATCATCCAGCAGCTTAAGCGACTTGGATGCAGTTGTGACTGGAACCGCACGCGCTTCACCCTTGACGAAGGTCTCACCCGCGCCGTCCGCACTGTCTTCAAACATCTTTATGACGAGGGGCTTATCTACAGGGGGAATTACATCATCAACTGGTGCCCGCGTTGTTGCACCGCACTCGCCGATGATGAGGTCGATTACAAGGAAATCAGGGGGAAACTCTGGTATATTAAATATCCCGTCAAGGACCAGCCCGGTCGCTTTTGCGTCGTTGCCACCACACGACCCGAAACCATGCTCGGCGACACCGCCGTCGCCGTTAATCCTGACGATGAACGTTACAAAGACCTCATCGGCGGGGAGGCAATCCTCCCGCTCCTGAACCGCCCCCTGCGCATCATCGCCGACCGGATTGTCGACAAAGACTTCGGCACGGGGATGGTCAAAGTCACGCCCGCCCATGACCCCGATGATTATTTAATGGGCAAGCGGCACGACCTGCCGGAAATTAATATCATGCACCCCGATGCCCGCATCAATGAAAACGGCGGTCCTTATAACGGCATGTCCCGCTATGAGTGCCGCAAAAGGATTGTCGCCGACTTGGAAGCCGCCGGTCTGATGGAAAAAATCGAGAGTCACACCCATAGCGTGGGACACTGCTACCGTTGCGAGACGGTCATTGAGCCTTATGTCTCAGAGCAGTGGTTTGTCCGCATGAAGCCCCTTGCCGCCCCCGCCATTGAAGCCGTGGAACAGGGGCGCACACGCTTTGTCCCGAAAATGTGGGAAAATACTTACTATCACTGGATGCGAAATGTGCGCGACTGGTGTATCTCGCGCCAGCTCTGGTGGGGACACCGCATCCCCGCCTGGACGTGCGATGCCTGCGGTCATATTGAAGTCTCCGCCGATGAAACGCCCCGCTCCTGTCCCAAATGCGGCGGCGCCGCCCTGACGCAGGACCCCGACGTGCTTGACACCTGGTTCTCCTCCGCCCTCTGGCCCTTTTCCACACTGGGCTGGCCCGAAAAGACAAAAGACCTTGAGGTCTATTATCCAACCTCCGTCCTTGTCACCGCACATGAAATCCTCTTCTTCTGGGTCGCCCGCATGATTATGATGGGGCTGAAATTCATGGGCGATGTCCCATTTCGGGACGTCTATATCCACGCCATGGTCTTTGATGAATCGACAAAAAAGAAGATGAGCAAATCGCTGGGGAATGTCATTGACCCGAGCGAGATGATTGAGAAATACGGCGCCGACGCCCTCCGCATGACCCTCTGCGCATACGCAATCAAGGGGCGCAACCTCTATCTCTCCGAGGAACGCTTCGTGGGCTATCGCAATTTCATGAATAAACTCTGGAACGCCTCGCGGTTCATCCTCTCAAATACGGAAGACCTGACGCCGGAGTCGCTGGCTGAAGGCATTGACGATGAGGCGCTCTCACCTCAGGACCGCTGGGTGCTCTCACTTTTTGCCCGCACTGCGCGCAATGCGGACGAGGCGCTTGATGACTATAGTTTTGACCAGATGGTCAGCATCCTCTATCATTTCGTCTGGCATCAGTATTGCGACTGGTATCTCGAATTCACAAAGTCCATCCTGCGCGACGGAGGGGAAGCCGGTTCGCTTCAGGCGCGGTGCCGTGCCAATACCCGGCGCATCCTCTTAATTATCCTTGAGGGAATCCTCCGCCTCCTTCATCCCGTCATTCCATTTGTCACGGAGGAAATCTGGCAGAAAATCAGGGAACGCTACAACAGACCGCTTGCCGGCGGCGCAAAACCGCGCGGGCTTGCCGCAAAATTTTTTGACACCATCTCTCATCCTTCCATCATGACTGCGCCATGGGGACAAATCATAACTGATGAGTTCATCAATGAGGATATTGAGAGAGAGATGGGGCTTTTTACGGAGACCATTTACACCATGCGCAATATCCGCGGTGAGATGAACATCCCTCCCGGCACCGCCACCGATATTTACATTTCAGGTGGGGAGGCATGGGCGCTTGACCTCCTGCGGAAAAATATGCCTCTGGTTAAGACACTTGTGAACACGGGAAGTCTGAACATTGGGGAAGCGGCGCCGGAGGGTGCATTCATCTCATCGGCGGTGGTTCAGGGTCTGACAGTTGCCGTGGTTCTGCCGGAGGAGATGAGGCAGGAAGAGATGCGGCGTCTTGAAAAGGAGAGGGAGAAGGTTGAGAGAGAGCTGGAGGCGCTTGAGAAAAAGATGTCCAATGAGAGTTATGTGAGCCGCGCCCCGGCGGATGTAGTGGAAAAGACGCGCACACGTTTAGAGCAGATACGCCTTGAAAAACAGCACATCACGGAGCGCCTTCTGCTCCTCCGCGGGAATAGGTAACGTTACGAATGAACTGCTTCGGAAGCCGCGCTCGGCGCGGGTTCCGAAGTCGCGTTCGATTCGGTTGTTCGCCGATGCCGTCGCTGGACCGTCGTTGGACTGGCGGACAACCCACCGATGGAGTAGATCGAAACGGGATAGTGATGCAGCGCTGCTAGACATGATATTGGCATCTACCTCAGTCGCACCAATTTCATCCGCTTCAAAGTCTTGCCATCGATTGCGGACAAGATGATCCTCCCGTTCCTGACTACAAAAGCTACGTCC
>JAPLSR010000064.1 GCA_026398545.1 Candidatus Sumerlaeota bacterium
ATACTCCACCCCATTATCCCCTCCCCTGTCATCTGGCGTTACAGGAATAAGATGGATTACACCTTTGGGGCGGATGAAAATGGTCGCCCCATCCTCGGTTTCCATAAAAAGGGGAGCTATACCGAGGTCATCGACATTGAAACTTGCCATCTACAGCCGGAGATTTTTGACCACCTCCTGCGCGAGATGCGCTCGTTTGCGCAGGAAAGGTCTCTCGTCCCATATAGCCCTGTGATACACAAGGGACTCTTGCGCCACTTCATGCTCAGATGCGCAGGAAACACACCCGCAGGCGAACCAATGCCCATCCTCGCCGTCCTCCTGACCGGAGAACCCGAGCTCCCTAACCGTGATGAACTCCTTGAACGCCTGCGCCGCATCTGCCCATCCCTCAAAGGTTTTATTCATGGTCTGAATCGGGGGCTGGGAGACGTGATGAGGATGGACAAACTCCTCTTTCAGTGGGGGGATGATTTTCTTGAGGAGCGGGTTTGTGGCCTTAAACTCCGCATATCCACCTTTTCGTTTTTCCAGACCAACACGAAAGCCGCAGAGTTGCTCTATGGAAAAACCCGCGAGTTTTTATCCCTTTCCGGTCGTGAAACACTCCTGGATGCTTACTGCGGCACGGGTTCCATCGGACTTCTCTGCGCCCGCGGGACGGCTCAGGTGTATGGGATTGAGGTGATGAGGGAGGCTATCTGGGATGCCCGTTATAATGCGCGGCGCAACGGGCTTTCCAACTGCATCTTTCTCTGCGGGGAGATGCGCAAGTGCCTGGGGCTTGTGCGCGAAAGGTTGCCCCTGGGGCTTCAGAGGGTGGTTGTCGACCCGCCACGCAACGGACTGGATAAAAAATCCCTCCGGCAGATAATCGAACTTAATGCGCCTCTCCTTGTTTACGTCTCCTGCAATCCAACCACCATGGCGCGCGATGCGGTGGTGATTTCGGAGGCGGGCTATCGCATCACTGACATCCAGCCGCTGGATATGTTCCCCCACACATATCACTTTGAGATGATTGCGCGTTTTGAAAAAATCAAACCCTCACCGTAAACTAATGAATCTCTAAAACTATGGGATTCACCACAGAGACACAGAGGACACAGAGGATAATGAAACAAAGAAAATTCAGGTTGTGAGTCCTTTGCTCCTGAGTTCAGCAACAGCCCTTTCTACAAGGTCATCGCACTTCTGCTCACGCGCCCACTCAATCAGAATCGGCACGCCCTGTTCAAATGAGACCTTCGGTGAGTATTCAAGCATTTTTTTGATTTTGGAAATGTCCGAATAGCAGTGGCGGACATCACCCACGCGAAATTTGCGTGGATATTCCGCCCTGAACTCCCGCCCGAGTCCACCGGCAAGCATCCGCGCCACCTCGTTGATGGAAATGGCGCGACCCGTCCCCACATTAAACGCCTGATAATCCGCCTCCTTCTTTTCCAGCGCCAGAATACTCGCCTGCACGATGTCACTGACATGCACAAAATCCCGCGTCTGGTTGCCATCCTCCCAGATGATGGGAGGCTTTTCATGGAGGAGGCGGGTGGAAAAGATGGCGCACACACCCGTGTAAGGGTTGGAGAGCGCCTGGCGCGTCCCGTAGGCGTTAAAATAACGGAGGGCAACCGCGGGGATTTTATAAGCCATGCCAATAGAAAGTAAAAGTTCTTCCTGGTCGCGCTTGGTGACGGCATAAACCGATGTGGGATGCAATGGTTTCTCCTCATCCGTGGGGGCGGGGTGCGCAACAGCCCCGCAACGGGGACATGGCATCTCCCACCTGCCCTCCCGCATGTCTTCCTCCCGGCGGAGTGAGGGAAAAACCACCCCGCACAGATTGCACATGTATTTCCCTTCCCCGTAAATGGACATGGATGATGCGACAATAATCTTGCATATATGGTGTCTCTCATTGGCGAGCACATGAAGCAGGTTTGCCGTCCCCATGATGTTGATTTCACAATACTCCGTCACCTGATACATGGATTGCCCCACACCGACTGCCGCCGCCTCGTGAAAGACCACATCCACATCCAGCATTGCCTTCTTCAGCGCCTCATAGTCCCTCACATCGCCCCGGACAAATTCCGCATC
>JAPLSR010000225.1 GCA_026398545.1 Candidatus Sumerlaeota bacterium
GAGGAGATAGCTCGCCGTGCCCATGGAGCCGGGGATGATGACAGGCTGTCCGATGCGGGCATAAGGACTCCCCTGCATGCGCCCTGATGGGAAGGCGCGCGTGGCGCCCTTGCGGTGAACCCAGACATGCTCCTCTCCATGCTTTTCAAACTTTGCCATATTGTGCGGGATGTCATAGATTAAGGGCATGGGAATATTTCCATATATATAGCGGAATTCGCGCCTGACCAGCATTGCCATCGCCTGGCGATTGACAAAGGCGAAGTTTGCGGCGGCGTGCATGGCGGCAACATAATCCTGTCCCTCGCGGGTGCTCACAGAGAAAAACCCAAGGGAACGGTCGGGCGCCTTCGTTCCCGCAGCGCCGGCGGCAAGACGCATGTAATCATCGCCAATCTGGTGGCCCAGCCCGCGGGAACCGGAGTGTATCATGACAACAATCTGACCCTTTCTGAGTCCGAACTCCGCCGCAAGACGCTCATCCGCAATGACCGTCACCTCCTGAATTTCGATGAAGTGATTGCCTCCGCCAAGGGTGCCAATCTGGTCGCGACCACGCTCAATGGCGCGGTTGGAGACTGCCTCAGCGCGCCCCGGCATGGAACCATTCTCCTCAATCTTTTCCATATCCGCTTGATATTCATCCTCATTCCAGACCTTTTCGAGGCGGGGATTGGTTCGCCCCCAGTCTCCCATACTGCGGACGCCTCGCCCGAGCAGAATCCTCATCTCGGCGTTTGAAACCTTGATATTCCTCTTCCCCTCGCCTAAGGGGATATTGCGATGGATGGAATCAGTTAGCCGCCGCACATCCACATCTCCCCGCATAAAGGGCGTGGTCATGAGACGCATGCCGCAGTTGACATCATATCCGACGGCGGAAGGGATAATTTCATTCGGCATTGCAATTATAGAGCCGATGGGAACGCCAAAGCCGGGGTGGATATCCGGTGTGGCGAGGACTTTCCGGACATTGGGGATGGAGGCGGCGCTGATAAGCTGCTGAACAGCCTCATTCTCCATGCCGAGTTCATCGCTGGTATAGACAAGGGCATCCGTCTGCATCCTTCCCTCGCGCGGGAAAAGAATCCTGAACTCATCAAGACGTTTCTGCGTCATATTCCCTCACGCTCGCTTTAAAAAAAATCCCGGCATGGAATAGCAATAAACATTATCATAATATGTTTACAAAAATATCAGACCCTGATGCAATAATGAAATTCATAATAGCGAATTAAACAATACTTTGAAAATCCTGTATACGAGGTAGATGGCGAAGAGCCAGATGGCGACGATGATAATGGCGGCAGTCCAACTTTTTTTTCCGGGTTTGCCAAACCGTTCCTTCGCCTTCTCACGGCATTCCTTCAAAACATCCTTCGGAATCATCTTCAACGCCAGAAATAACCCCAGAGGAACAATGATGAGGTCGTCAAGCGAGCCGATTATGGGGATGAAATCCGGTATCAGGTCAATGGGACTCAGGGCATAACCCACAACGATGAGGAGCATCAGTCTTGCATACCAAGGCGTGCGGGGGTCTTTGTAAGCCAGATACAGGGCATATGTTTCGGATTTGAGACTTTTAACCTTCTGTCTCCAGGAACGGATACCAAACATCACCTTTATCCCTTTCATTTAGAATGCCTGACAAAAAGAATCCGCCTCAGGCGGACAGAGAGATTACGGAGTTTCTTCTTGAAATATTAAAGAATTCTCTGTGCACTCTGTGACTCTGTGGTGAAATAGCTTAATAAAGCATGGCGCCACAGGCGGCGGGAGGCGGCGGCGGGGTCAGGTTGAAAAATGCAAGCACATGCGCCATGACCTCGTTTCGCATCGATGCCGGATGAATGGTTTCAAACGGAAATCCGAAATTAACAAGGTATCCTAATTTATGCCAGTTATGCAGGGTAATGCTATATTGGACACCCGCTGTCAGTGTGTCCGTGTATTGCAAGCAGGCAATGCTTCCGCCCCTGGGGGCGATAACATCTGGAGTAAGGACACTATAGCCACCCTCAGGCGCCCCGCCGTCAAAACCGAACGATAATCCATAAAAGATACCGCCCGGCGCTCCGTAAACCGTGTAAATCCCGCCGGAGCTATCCTGAACATAATCGGCTCTCAGATAATTGTGATAGAAATCCGCACCGTTCTGCATATGATCGAGGTCCCAGCCAATCTCCGCGCCTGTTACAAACAATTTCCCCCCGCCTTCCAGATAGGCGCTCACGAGCGCCTGTTCCGCTGTGTCAAATGTGTGGTTGATGGTGGACTCCTCACC
>JAPLSR010000460.1 GCA_026398545.1 Candidatus Sumerlaeota bacterium
CTTTAAACCTCGCATGTATTATTGGATATCAGATAGAAATTTCTAACCGCCCGAATGAAACCATGTCAATGGCGAATCAGCGGATGATTGGCAGATAATGATTCAAATCCCAAAATGCGAAAGTCTGAAAAAGTCAGAAAAACTACAAAAATAATTACTGTGTCTTTTTTATTGACAGTTAAAAATAAGCGCCCTTTTTGTTTAACATCAAGATTTAAACAGGATGTAGACAACAGAAAAAGAAAGGAGGATAGAATGTAGAAGATAGAACGCTGCATGAAACTGATGAACGATAGCTAGGCGAAAGAAAATACGAAAGGAATGTGCAAAATGAGAAGAATAGCGATTGTGATTGGTGTGGCCGCAATGGCCATCAGCATGTTCGGTTGCGCAACCATGGTGTATGAAAGACAAACAGAGCTCAAGATTGACCGTTTTAGCAGGACATGGGATTACAGTTCGGCCGATTTTGAGGTTCTGGGTCCTGTGGAGGCGTCCGGGGAATCCCAAATAATCCTAGGCTTACTTGCCCAGGGCACTGAGGGTTACGGATTGTTGATGAAGGCTGCGCGCCAGAAGTACGGACAAGATGTTTCAACAGTGATGTTTATCTTCTCCGATTACCAATATCAAGGTATACTATATCCCATCTTCGGGACAATCAAGACAACATACTCTGGCGCGGCAGTCAAGGCAAAGACCATATCCCATACCGCGAATGTCCGCGTGAAGCAATAGCGGATTGAAGGCAGATTCAAATCATGCACTGCTCCGTATGGCCGCTCGTGGCGAGTGACCGCCGGAGAGGTAGGGTATTATAATACATACGGCTTTAAGCGGTTGTGTCTCTTGTATCACATTTGCCATTGTATACAAGAAGCGGAATGAGAGTCCACATTATTATTTCCTAAATATTGCCCCCTTTTTCCCGAGAAAAAAATTTTTGAATTATTGCACTATTTCCCATATGAATTTATTTAAATTTCATTAAGGGTGGGTGTTTTGTTGCTGGCAGGTTGCGCCACCGGGTATAGGTCGGATGTTATCCCGCCTTTCGGCCTCATCTACGCCGATTACAAGGCGCCGATGGATTGGAATGTTAATGGAACCAAAATGGGAAGCAAAACCGGTATTGCAGAATCAACAAGCATTCTGGGACTAATTGCTTTGGGCGATTGCAGCATCAACACAGCCGCCAAAAATGGGAATATCCAGACGATTAACCATGCCGATTATTCCTATATGAACGTCCTGGGTGTTTACCAGAGTTTTAAAACAACGGTTTATGGGGAATAGGTTTATAGGGGGCACCGGGGGGAATTATTTCTCGCCCGCCGACCATAAATCTATCAATTGGCTGAGACCATATCGGGCATAATTCCATAGGGTTCTCGGAGAGCGAACCTGCATCAGGGTGCGCAAGATATAAGCGGGGCGCAGGTAAAAGCGGCGGAGGAAACGGCGGCGCCAGAGAGCCAATTCCTCGCGTGTGAGATATTTCGTCGGCATGGCGGGGGCATCATAAGCCGCCGTCGGGATTTCGCCCTCCTTTAACAACCCATCCTTCACCGCCATCTCATAAAGTGGCGTCCCCGGAAATGGATACACGTAAAATATTTCCAGAAAATCAGGCTCCAATTCTTTGGCAAATTCAAGGTTGGTTTCAAAGACGCTCTCCGAGTCCCACGGCAGACCGAAGAGAAAATAGATGCTGGATTTGATTCCCGCCTGCCGCGTAAGACTCAGGGCGTCCACCGCATCCTCTCTCTTCACCTGTTTATTCATCAGGTCAAGCGTCTCCTGATCTGCGCTCTCCACTCCATAAGCAATGAGCCAGCATCCGGCGCGCCGCATGATGCTGAGCATCCCGGCATCAATGGTATCCACGCGGCTGTTGCATACCCATGAGACATGCAACCTCCTCGCAATAATTTTTTCGCAGAGTTCAATGACCCACTCTTTATCCGCCGTGAAAAGGTCTGAGCGGAAAAGAAAGTTATATATGCCAAACTTTGTTATACATTCCTCAATTTCTGCGATAATATTTTCATGGGAGCGGACGCGGTTTTTCCTCCCCGCAACCTGACTGGAAAGGCAGAAGATGCAATTATAAGGACAGCCGCGATTCGTGACAAGGGTGGTCTGAGGCTCGCCCGTGTCAGGGCGGATATACAACTCATTACGGACGAGGTGACGCGACGGAAACGGGAGGGAATTCAGGTCGTCACAAAAGTGGCGGGGGGGATTCTGATGAATTACACCATCCGCCGCGCGCCATGTGACGCCGGCGATGTCAGAGAGTGGACGCCCCTCGCCAATCTCACGGCAGGTGATTTCATATTCACCTCGCAAAACGGCATCAAGGGCTGGATAGCGTTTTAAGGCATCCACATCGAGGGTATTGAAATGTGCGCCTTTGGCAATGGTCAATATGGCGGGATTTATCTCTTTTGCAATTTGCGCCGCCTTGACATCCAGCGCCAGCGATGGTGTTGTAATGCTCAGGACAAGGATATCCGGTCGGAAATCGCAGATTGCACGGCGGAGGTCATCCCAGGATTTTTCCTCTGCGGGGAAGTCTGTAAGGCGGCAGGCGCAGTCGGATTGTTCAAAGGCGGCGGCGACATACATGAGGTCAATGGGCGGGCGCAGTGCCACAGTCTTCAGTTTCTCTATCGGCGTCTGGCA
>JAPLSR010000351.1 GCA_026398545.1 Candidatus Sumerlaeota bacterium
ATTTCCGCCTTGAGCAGGTGCTGAGTATTTCAAATATCCTTATTGACAGCGCCCTCGGAGACCTCCAGACACGGATAGACACCTCCCGCCTTGCCCCTGATGAAATCGTGCTCACTGTCTTCAATCCCTCGCCGCACCCGCGCACGGGGGTCGTGGAGGCATATCTCGATACGCCGCATAATCTCAGTATGCCCGATTTCAAACTTGAGGGCGCCGATGGACAGCCTGTGCGTTGGTCATTTGTTTATCGCAAACCATCTGAAAAGACTGTCCGCAATAACACCGACCTCACCATGGCGCTTGTCGGATGGATGGTCAAATTGCACGTTCTTGCGGAGGATGTTCCCGCCTTCGGTTACAGAACGTATGTCCTTCGCCGCATTAAAATCATGCCTGCAAGGATGGAACGCATCGCCGCGTCTGCCACGCAACTGGAGAATGAACACCTCCGCGCCGATTTTAACTGCAACGGCACTTTTAACCTTTTTGACAAGGACTCTAAAAGGCTGTATGCCGGTCTGCATTATTTTGAAGACCAGGGTGAGAAGGGAACGGGGTGGGAAAGTCGCCAGCCCGGCATGGATAAGGTTGTTTCAAGTATCGGTTCACCTGTGGAAATCTCGCTTGTGGAAAACACCTCACTTTCAGCCACCGTCCGCGTCCTCTATAAAATGACCATCCCCACGGGGATAATCCATGATGACACTTTTCATTATGCACTGCGGGGCGAGAAAGAGGTGCCTCTCGAGATTGAAACCTTCTTCACCCTACGCGCCGGCGCCCGGCGCATTTATTGTGTCACGCGTTTTCAGAACCTCGCCCGGAACCATCGTCTGCGCCTCTTTTTCCCCAGCGGGATTTCCACCGCCGCCGACTCCGCCGCCGAAGCCCCATTTGATGTGGTGAGGCGTCCAATCGTGCGCGGACCGGAACATCCATACAGCGAGGCGCCCAATCCCCAATATCCTTTCTTGAGGTTCGTGGATGTCTCGGACGGCAAACATGGTCTCGCCATACTCGCTGAGGGACCGCATGAGTATGAGATGACTGAAGACGAACGGCGGGCAATTGCCATAACACTCCTGCGCGCCTATGAGGTGACGCTCTGCACCGTGTCATATCGCTGGGAGAGGCGTCCCGACCAGGAACTCTCCCACCAGCTCGGACCGCATGAAATGCGATATGCGATTTATCCCCACAGGGGCGACTGGGATGGCGGGCGTGTCATGGCAGAGGCGGAACATTTCACCCTCCCGATGGAGGTGGCACAGGCAGGTCCGTGCGGAACTGATGCACCCGCCCCTGAAGTCCGCCTGCCGCTTTCCACCGGATTCCTCGAAGTTCGCCCCCCTGACCTTATCCTTTCCGCATTCAAGCGCGCCGAAGGTTCGGATGCGGTAATCCTGCGTCTTTACAACCCGACAGAGAGGCGCATCAGCGGAAAAATCACCCTCCCGCGCAAAGTAAAAAGCGCAACGCTTTCGAACCTGAATGAGGAACCGGTGAAAACCGGAGCGGTTAAGTTCTCAGGACGGGGAATTTCACTCACCGTCCCGCATAAGAAAATTCTGACTGTGAGATTGACCTTCTAAAGAATCGGAAGAGACATGGGTGGAAAATTAAAACAGGTGTTCAGGAAAGACGAACTCTTTGCCCCTTATAAACGGCGGGTTTTTGAGGGGGAATATCTGAATGAAATTGCCTTTCCCATTGGCGGCATCGGGACGGGTTGCATTTCCCTCTCAGGGCGCGGGGAACTGGTGGATTGGGAAATCTTTAATCGCCCGAATAAAAATTATCGTCCGCGCCACACCTTCTTTTCCCTCTGGGCAGGGAGGGCTGGGAAGGAGCCCGTATTCCGCGTGCTTGAGGCGCAACTTTCACCCGCATGGTCACGCCATTTGATGAAACAAGATGCCGACGCCTCACCCGCTCATGGCTATTCAGCCGGTCTCGCCCGCATGTCCGCGGCAAAATTCACCGGTGAGTTTCCTTTTGCCCTTGTGGAATTTGAGGATAAGAAAGTCCCTTTGCGGGTTACGTTAGAGGCATTTAATCCATTCATCCCGCATAATGACCGGGATTCCTCCCTGCCGGTCGCAATTTTTTTCATCACATTAAAAAATAAGGGGAGTAAAGAGGTTGAGGCAACTGTCGCCCTGAATGTGGAAAACATGGTGGGTTATCAGCCTCCCTGCTGTGTGGATGGGCGCAAGATAAGCCGTCCCCGACCCGGATTGTGCGTCAATCGATTCAGAAAAGAAAAAGGGCTGTGCGGCATCTCCATGGAGAGCCGGAAATTTCAGCCAGAATCTCCACAGTTCGGCAATCTCGCCCTCGGCACATCATGGAAAAATGTGGCGTATCAGGCACCCTGGCTCCGCGGCGCATGGTTTGATGGGCTGACACATTTCTGCAATACCTTTGTCCGCACGGGGAGATTTGACAATAATAATGAGACCTCTCCCTCCGCTGAGAATGCAACAGACGTTGTTTCCCTGGGGCTTCGCATGAAACTTGCATCCGGTGAGGAGGCGCGCCTGCCCTTTATCCTCGCATGGTATTTTCCCTGGTTTGAGCGCTACTGGGAGTCCGGTCTGTATAAGGATTCCTGTGATTCAGAACCGATAAGATGGCGCAATTATTATGCGACAATCTTCAAGGACTCATGGGATGCTCTCACATACTGTGTGAAAAATCTCAAGAGATTGCATGATGAGTCAAAAGAGTTCAGCCATGCTCTTTATGATTCCACCATTCCCGCATGTGCTCTCAATTCGGTGGCGGATAATCTCTCCATCCTGAAGACCCCGACCTGTGTGCGTCTTGAGGATGGCAGTTTTTACGGCTTTGAGGGATGTAATGCCAGCTCGGGCTGCTGTGAAGGCACCTGCACCCATGTCTGGAATTACGCTCAGGCGCTTCCCTGTCTCTTCCCGCGTCTTGAGCGGACTTTGCGGGAGAATGAATTGAGATACAGCGTCCGCATGGAAGACGGTCACATGCAGTTCCGCATGCCCCTACCTCCGGGTTCGCCTGTCCTGCATAATTTCCACGCCGCTGTGGATGGGCAACTCGGTACGGTGCTTAAACTTTACCGCGAATATCTCCTCTGCGGAGATGAAAAGTGGTTGAGTCTGTGGTGGCAACGCGCTCGCAGGGCGCTTGAGTATGCCTTGAAGACGTGGGACGCAGACCATGATGGTCTTATTGAGGGTCTCCACCACAATACGTATGATATTGAATTTGTAAGCGCCGAACCGCTTGCCTGCTCTTTTTATCTCGCCGCCCTGAGAGCCGCCTCGGAAATGGCGGCGCATTTCGGCGATGAGTCCTCCGCGGCTGAATATCGCCGCCTCTTTGAGAGCGGCAGTCGCAAAATGGATGCTGAACTTTTCAATGGTGAATATTACTGCCAAAAGCTGGAAGATATCAACCGTGTGAAGTATCAGTTTGGTGCGGGGTGTCTCTCTGACCAGATGATTGGACAGTGGTATGCGGATATGCTCAGTCTGGGAAACCTCACAAATCCTGCGCATATCAGGAAGGCGCTGCGGAGCATCTACAAATATAACTGGAGGGATTTTACTGATTTTCAGAATCCACAGCGCGTCTTTGCCATGAATAACGAAAAGGGATTGGCGCTCTGCTCATGGCCGCATGGCGGTCGCCCCCGTTTCCCATTCCCATATTCCGATGAGGTCTGGTGCGGTATTGAATATCAGGTCGCCTGCACAATGATATCTCACGGGTTTCTAAAGGAAGGGCTTTCCATTCTCAAGGGAGTCCGGGAGCGCTATAATGGACACAACCGGAATCCCTGGAACGAAGTGGAGTGCGGAAATCACTACGCACGCTCATTGGCGAGTTATGCGCTTCTCCAGGTCCTGTCGGGATTTCAATACAGCGCGCCGGCAAGGCGCATAAGATTTGCACCGCGCCTGAATCAATCCCGCTTCCGCTGCCTTTTCAGCGTGAATGACGCATGGGGTGAGTTTCAACAGCGGTCTGACTCAAAAGGGCTCTGGGAAATCAGTCTTTCTCTACATGCAGGGGTGTTGGAATTGAGAGAGGTGGTTTTAGGGATAACGGGGGAATTCACCGCATTGGATTGCAGGATGCGGGGGCAGTTTATACCCGCAGAGAAGAGATGCCTGCAAGGCGGCGTCGCCATAATGTTTGAGGAGGATGTCAGATTGTCAGTAGGGGAGCCATTGGCAATCAGGCTCAGTCGCTCTGAACAAGTTTGCCCCAGTCGGGTGGGAGGATGCCGATAAATTTAACACCCACGAGTGCCCGCTCTTCACTAAGCCATTTTGTCCAGATAATCTTTCCGAGCATTTTGATGCCGCTGCTGTCGTTGGAAAGCTTCAGGTAAAGCGAGATTATGCCGTGCATCTGGAATTTCCCACTTCCCTCAAAGCAGATTCCTCGCTCATTTATGTCGAAAAGTGTGCCGAACTGGTAAAGGGAAAATTTGTGCTCCGGTGTTTTCGAAATATCAAGGGAGTAAGCGATGGAGACATGATGCTTGAGTCTTTCAGAGGCGCGTTCAGTTAGGTCTTTATCTTCCATTCCTTCGTTTGCTTCCGGGTTGTTCAACGTATCAAACTCCTTATGGTAAAAGTAATTATAACATAATGGAAAGCCTGCACGGGTTTCTGGGCCTGAGAGATTGCTTTATCCAATTCCAATATTTTTGAAAAAAAGCCTTTAATTTGTTAATTAAAAACCTTTTTGTTTATTAAAGCCTGAGAAGATTGTCAAGTTCGAAATATTGTAAATAGTGGAGCAGTCGCCTCCATAGACCAGGAGTTCCTGCCCCAAGAATGGGCGCAAAAATAATTTTCTTGCACTCATGTCAGGGATTTGCCATCATTTTATATTATTGATTCTTCCGGGAAAATTTGCAGAGAAGAGTCACAGGAAGAAGTAAAGTGAGCGATGGAGAAAAATATGGAGCCAGATAAGGAATTCAAAGATAAGAATGTGGTTTTTGTTGAAACCTTATTCGACGAGGAGGGTGGCAAGATACCGCAGCCACCCAAAGGCAGAATCTTTCCTGTACTCAGTAAGATGAGCGAAGAAACTTACTCCGGTGCATATGTCGTCAGAAAACCCAAATCTACCGTCGGACGAGCACCATATTGCGATATCGTCATTGATGACATGAAGGTCTCCCGAAATCATGCGTATATACTCTATGAGAATTTCCAGAGCCCGGATGAGTTGCCCCGGTGCATACTTTATGATGACAACAGTCGCAATGGGACGTTAGTCAACAATGAACGCATCAAGGAACCCCGTGTGCTTAAAAGTGGAGACAGGATTCTTTTCGGCGGAAACTGCCTGTGGTATTATATTCGCTCCGAGCTTGAGCTCAGATATGATGATAACCTGCAAGGCATTCTTAAAAAACACGGCTACAAATCCATCGATGC
>JAPLSR010000052.1 GCA_026398545.1 Candidatus Sumerlaeota bacterium
GTGCCCTGCAGAAATAATGCCTCACGTCCCAGATTGGAGGATGGGTCATATTCCATCATGGCGGCAAGGACACTGTTTGAGGCTTCATAATCCTTTTTCGCGCGGAGGAGTTTTGCCTCAAGAAGCATGGAATGTCCGCCAAGTTTCTCCGTGGGAAATTTATGCCGCCACTCCGCAATGGCATCTCCCGCCTCTTTCAAGTTGCCTGCGCGCAGATGGGATTCCACCGTCAGGGCGTAGGAACTTTTGTAGAAATCGGCAGGTTGATTTTTCTCCTTAATGCTCAGTTTTCCCACATTTTCAAAAAAGACGCGCGCCCGCCTCAGGTCGCCTAAGGCAAGATAGGCGTCCCCCATGGCGGTGTAAAGTTCCACCTGCCTGTCATCATTCAGAGAAGATTCACGCTCGAAAATGGGCTGGAGCGTCTCAATTGCCTTTCTGGGGCTCTTCAATTTCTCCATCTCGATACGTGCCAGATAAAGCCGCAGGGGGATGGTAAGCATAAAGGTGTTATCCTTTGGTTTCATGTCGAGACGGCTTTGCAAAAATGTCTCGGCATCCTGCGGTTTGGACATCTTTTCCGCAAGAATCCTCGCATACAGTTTGAGCATTTCCGCCTCTGCCGGCGTGGAGATTTCACCGGCTTTCTGAATGCGGTCGCTCAGCGGTTTGAGAAGTCCCTCAAAGCGGCTCTCGCTCAAGAGGAGCACTGCCGCAGGGAGAAAATCCTCATCAGAAAGGGCATCCAGCGGATAAGTTTTCAACCACTGGACGAAGCGTCCCTGAAGGATGAAGGGGTCGGCATTTGTCAGATAGGTATTGGGCTGAACCAAGAGGGGCTGTTCCGCGCTGAATGTCCGCCCGTCCTTCATGATGTAATTCAGGCGAACGATACGCCTGCCTGCCCCAAGATAAAGATGGGAGGGATTGTCCTCATTTGCGCTGATATTATCGCCGAAATCCCAGCGGCGCTTTGCCAGGTCAGGCGCCGGCAATGGGGTGACATCCCTGAAGCCATAAAGGACATATTTGTATCCTTCAAATTCAAGGGTGTCGAACTGTTCAATTGCAAAGTCCGGCGCAATTGCTCCGCCCCGGATTTCATAGCGGGTGCACGTGGCGAGGAGGACAGGGACAAAGCAATCTCTCACCATGAGGGAGATTTGTTCATCGCCGGGGGGCTGCCATCCCGCAACACAGGCTGTCTGATCGCCGCCCTGCAGGTGGTAATAGGATAATTTGTGAATACCCGCCTTCAGGTCAATGTTACCGCTGTGCTGACCATAGACGCCGCCATAGGCATCGTGCCAGCCGGGCCACCCGGCAATAAGTTTGTCATTGATGAGGAGAAAAGAGGCGTCATCCGAGGCGGTGCAGAAGCGGTATTTGCCATCGCGCGGCGCACGGAACCATGCGACATAACGGCTGACAAAATCTACAGATGGTCCAAAGGGATTGAAGCCATCGAAGATATTCTGTCGGTATCCCGCACCTAAGGGATAATCACGGCTGTTTTGAAAAATCCGCTGCATCTGTTTCCAGTTATGCGCGCCCTCACCCCATTTCTGGTATGTGGTGAGAAAGATGCCCGCCATCGGCTTCCAGGAATAAGAAGGTCTCGGTGCGGTTTTATTACCGTAATAAAGATAGAAGGTATTCTCACCCTTCAGGCAGCGGAAGGCGATGATGCAATAAAGGTCGGGATGGTAAAACATTACCTGGCTTGGCACTTCCGAACCCTTTGCATCAAGGATGCGGACATCGCGGGCTTCAGGCGCAAGGCGTCCATAATCGAAGAACTGAAAGTATGCAACATCTGTGGGGACAGAGGCGGGTGAGGCATCCGGCACAGAGAGTCTCCTGCGGCACGTCCATTTCTCATTCCACCACGCCTCATTGGCAAAAAGACAAGGCAAATGCAAATAATCTGCAACGCAAAAGGCAATGAAAAGAAGAAACACCAATAAACGGCGCGACATTATTTACTCCATATTATAACACTATCAGAAATCAGGGGGCTGTTGTCAATAAGGGATATTTTTCCGTACACAGAAGGCAATTTCCATGGCGCTCATGCTGGGCCAACGGGCGTCATGCGCCTCAAATGGGATGCGGTAGAGCATGTAATTCCAGATTTTCATCCACTCCTCTTTTGAGTTCTTGATGTCTTTTCCGTAGGGTCTGTCCCTCGTATATTGCACCGGTATCAGCGGCTTCCAGATGTCAAAGAGACGTCTAAAATCGAGGAGCGACGGCACCCACCACTGGATTGCCTTGTATTTTGTAATACGGTAATTCTCCTTTATATTTTTTGACTTTTCAGCGAGGGCATGATCCAGAATAATAATCGGGGCATTCGTCGTATCAAGATTGTCATACTCTGTGTAATCATAATGGCGCAGATACCAGCGCATGGGCCAGACGGGCCAATCGCCTTTTAATAATATCTTTGTCTTCTCCTTTGTGCCAAGGAGGAAGGCAATACGCTCCGCCTCAGCGGCTATCTTTGGAATATCCATCGGCGCATGGGAATATATCATACGCTCGGCAATATTGGAGTGGTTTATGAATGAGACAACTATCGAACTCTTCAGGTTCCAGAGGGTGAAAAGGGCAAAAAGGATATAGACGCCACAGCGGGCGATTGCCGTCTTTTTGAAAAAGTCCGACTGCCAGAGCTTCTGGATATACACGGCGGAGAGCAAAAGGAGCGGCAGGGCGATATGGACGCCTATCCACGGCACCTTTTCCCCTGCGTAGGAATACCCGAGGAAACTCCCCATAGACCAGTAAACGAGCAGTGCGTAAAATCGCTCCTTTTTCCAGAAATGAAGAACTGTAAGGAGAGTGCCGAAGAATGCAACCGTAACAAATATGAAAAAGTGAAAAATGCTTTTCATGTGCACCGTTTTATCTATCTTTACCCATGCGGTTGCGCTCAGTGGATTGCCTGCAAAATGCAGGGCAATCAGAATCCAGAGCACAATATATGCAGGGATGACAAAGCGTCGCACTCTCTTATATTTCCAGAGACTCGCAAGGGCGCCTCCGAGGACAAGCAGGAGGGCGGGGAGCTCATAAATGGCAAGGAGGGTGAGATAAAAATGAAACGGTCCGCTGATGCGTTGCTCCTTGTGCTGTTCCCCCCAGTATTCAAACGTCCGTTTATAAAGACTTAAGGCGGGCTCTGGATGCCTGAACCATCCTGTAAATAGACAGAGGTAAATAATGCAGGATATGAGAAGACCGCTCAGGAGATACCAGTAGTTTTCCCCGAGGATTATAAAGAATCGCCGCAGGAGTTTCTCATCGCCCCATCCCCTCCTGATGGCGACATTCAATAATGTCAGGAGGACATACTGGCTGATAAGAAGCGGGGCAATGATTTTCAGTCCCCAATTAAATTTTACAAGACCGGAAAAGAGGTCAACGTATAAAATCCAGTAAAAATAGGTCAGGGCAAGGGCGGGTATGAGCAAACGCGCAGAGAAGAAAGGTCCTTGCGCCGCATATCGGGGTTCCTCACGCACGATTATATTATAATATTTCCTGAATGCGAGGGCAAAATAAACCAAAATTGCGCCAAAGCCAAGAACCTTTAAGTCATAATAGTTTGTGAATTGCCCCATCATGTAAGATGCCATGCCGCCCAGGAGGCAGATAAGATGGAGGGCGTCCAATCCCTGAGAGGGGCGCTGGGGCAAATTAGCCGCAGGTGCGGGCTTTTTATTCTGCTCTGGTTCAGCATGGGCGAATCCCTTGACCACATCCACCACAAAAAGTAGCGCGGCAAAGGTGAAGATGGTGAAAAAGAATATCATCTGGTTTTCCTTGATGCAGATGAGCATCATGGAGCAGATGATGGCAAAGACGAGATTCTTTCCGCCCCCCTCGCGAAAAAATCTCCAGTAAAAATATAAAACCATCAGGGAAAAGAAGGCAAAGGGAACATCATTGCGGCAGAAACGGGCATAGAACATTAAAAATGGGGAGAGCGCACAGAGCGCCAGCGCAGACACAAGCCCCACATCGCCGAACCGGCGGCGGAAGCCGAAAAGCACGAAAAGGAGCAGAATCCCGCAAATCGCGGGGAAAAGTCGCGTTGTGTATGTGGAATCTCCTAAAAGTAAAAACATCAGGGCATTCATGTTCTCCAATGTGGGGCCGTGAAGAATCGGCATATACACAAAATCACCGCGGTCATAGAAAAGCCAGCTGTAATAGGCAAACATGTCCTCATCATGCATCATTGCCTTCACCTGGAGATTGTAAAGGCGCGTAAAGAAGACAAAGGCAAAGATGACCAGTATAAAAATCGTCCGGAGATTCAACTTGAGCACAAATCCCTTTTCATTTTCGCTGACCATATATAACCTCAAATCATCCTTCAGTCCTGCGGGACATAATAAAGGACACTCGCCCCTTCAGTGGCGACCGGTTTTAGAAACTCGCCGAATTTTCCCAATTGCTCAGGCTTATATTTCGCCTTTTCAAGGGCGCCGACCATCACATATCTGACATCATATTTTTTAAGCAGTTCCCGGCAACGCTCAATATTTGCGCTGGTATAGATTTCATTGGCATCGGTCTCGCGAGGACCTGTCACCTTGTATATCTCATCGCCGCGGTGCTGGGCAACATGATGAGACCAGCCCACAAGGGTTGGAAGACCGGTCATGGAGGATACACGCGCAAATGGTCCATAACACCCGCCAATGGTCTCAAGTATGACAGGACGCCCTTTGACATTCTTCCTTATCCATTCAATAATGGCGGCATCATCCTTGAAAGAGATGCCCGTCTTCTTCATTCCTCCGAAGTCAACCGAATATGTCTTGTCCCCGTGCATATAGGCAGTGGCATCGAGGGTTCGCGTTTGTGTGACCCGTTTGCTCATATCCAACGCCGTTGAGAAAAAGTAGCCAGTCCGCACACATGTCGCCTGGATGGGATACAGCATCCCGACAGCGATGGCGGAGGCGAGGAAGAGTGAGAGGCGGACAAACCTGTTCCAGCGGCGAGTCTCAAGGGCAATGCGGAACATGCGTGAGAATGAATATGTTGCCCCGAGGGCAAGAAATGCCCAGAGGGGATAATAAATCTTAAACAAGGTGTTGTAACGTTCAAGAAGTCCAACATAGCGGTCATCAATAAAGAAGACCTCCACAAATAGTGTGAAGAATGCCACCGTGATGCCAAGCAGGAGAAAATAGTTTGTCCGGCGTCCAAGGCGCCCATTCACAAGGAGCGCCGCAGAGATGATGAGCCAGATAAGCGTAAGTCCCGGCAGCCAGTAATGATATGCATTCAGCGAGAAAATCAGCAAAAAAACAATCAGCAAAATCAAGAGTCCGCGGATGCCCAACTCCGCCTTGCTCAAATACCGGCGGATAAGTCCTCCCAGATATAAAATCAGCGGAAAGAGGAAAAGACCAAAAAGCACAAAATAGTCCGACAGGTCGGTGCGCAGGTTTGGCGGCAATGGCATGATTACAAGTTTCAGTTTTTCAAATTTCAGCGGGAAATAGGTGGCAACCATTATATCATTTTTGAGGGGCGCTGTGAAAAACAATTTGAACAGGATAAACATCACAATTGCAGTTATGCCAAGTCCCACGACCACGAGAGCGCCGGAGATGAAGCCCCTGAGTGTCGTTCCCCACCAGCGCAAAGTCGCACAGAAAAGAATTGTCGCGGTGAAAAAGCCAAGCACAATCGCATCCCAGGAATTTGTGGCAAACGCCCCGCCGAGAACCATGGCGAAAAATAAAAGCGTCGGCGCATAATATTTCAAGGCATCCCTCGCCGAAATTGTTTTCCGCCCCATGCGAAAAACCAGACTCATCGCCGTGCCGAGGGCAAGCAGGACGATGGGCAGGGAGGAGTGATGGGGATGCAGGTCTCCTAAAATGGCGGAAAAATAAGGGAACTCTGTCACGGTGTTGTCCATGACGCGGGAGGAGCGCCAGAAATCCACCGACCAGAAAATCTCGCGGGAATATCCTCCAAGGACCCTCCAAACCGTCCAGGTTGGCGGCACATGAGTGAACCAGTAACCCATGCGCTCAAAGACCTGTTGCAGTGGGTCTATATTGCCAAATAGCGCAACCATGAAGGCGGCCAGCAGACCCCACCTGAGCCGGCGCGTCAGATTGAATCCAAGCGCAAATGCGCCAACAAATGTCAGGGCGAAGATGGTAGCCAGACCAAGGTTAAAGGCATAC
>JAPLSR010000401.1 GCA_026398545.1 Candidatus Sumerlaeota bacterium
AGCGCAAAGATACAAGTGATAAAATACATTATCAAGGGCAAAATAGACATTTTGCGCACTGATTCGGGAATTCATAAAAGTCACATTCAAAAAAGACTATAACCGCCGATGCACGCCGATAAAAAATCAGGGGAATTGAAATCATATTCCCCTGAAGACACTCAATGCAATTTTATATATTTTTATTAGGGTCTGACCCTCTGACCTTTCAGAAGTAAATACCATCCACAGATTACGCATCCGCATGAGGCGGATGTGAATATCTGTGAAATCTGCGGATAAAAAATATTAGTGTCTTCCGAAATTGAGAGATGCCCCGGAAGGGGCATATCTCTGAAGTTATCACTTGCCATGATGTTTCGTCTGGAATAGGAAAAAGACGATACCATAGAGGGGGGCGAATGTGGGCGATTCTTTTTTTTCTCCTGACCTTTTTTATGTCTACCTCGGGATTGTGACTTGTGTTGGATTTTTCTTCGGTAGCTTTTTGAATGTGTGCATTTACAGGATTCCTGCGGGTCTTTCCATTGTGTTGCCCGGTTCCCATTGTCTTTCCTGCGGGACGCCTATCCGGTGGTATGATAATATTCCGCTTTTGAGTTACCTCCACCTGCGCGGGAAGTGCCGTTATTGCGGAAGCGTTTTCAGCGTGCGCTATTTCATTGTGGAACTCCTGACGGGAGTCCTGTTCGGTCTGACCTTTTTTCACTTCCGTTACACACTTGCCACACCGGTGTATATCGTCTTTGTCTGCCTTTTGATTGTGGCGACATTTACAGACCTTGACCACTGGATTATACCGGACGGCGTGACTATTTATGGGACCCTTTTTGCCCTTGTGGCGGCATTTCTGGCTGGATTTTATCCAAAGGGGTTTGTCATTGCGGGGGCGTGGCCCTTTTATCAAGGCGCCTTTTATTCACCTCTTGCAAATGCGCTGACAGGCGCTGCGGCAGGGGCGCTTCTTATATACGCCATCGGGGTGGCAGGGAGTGTCGCCTTTCGCAAGGAGGCAATGGGATTCGGGGATGTCAAGCTCTTCCTCCTTCTGGGGGCTATGCTGGGGGTGATGAACTGTGTATATGTCCTGACACTTGCCTCATGTATCGGTTCGCTTGTCGGAGGCGCCATGATACTTGTGCGCAAGGTTTCCGAACACCGCGCAAGGCGAAGAGGAAGAAGCGGTGATACAGGTGATAATGCCAATAAGTGTGGGAAAGGGCATGAGCAAGCAGATGCGGGGATATGTGAACAGGTCGATTCGACACAACCTCAGCCCACACAGGAGGACGAGATTTTTCAAAAGATTGTTTCCGCTTACCAAACGGTTGGCGCGAAAACAAAAGCCGCCCTGCCCGGCGTCCATCATATCCCCTTTGGTCCATATATCGCCGTCGCCGCCATAATTGTGCTCTATCTTGGCGAGCGCATTCATAATTATCTCTTCGGCATGTGGTGAGGTTCATGCAAAACATCCTGGGGGAGGACAGGCGTTTTTGCTATATTGACTGGGGGAGGCGTGATTATGCGAGCGCCGTGGCGGAGATGATGGATTTTGTTGAGCGGCGAATCGCAGGTCATGACAAGGATACAATCTTTTTCGTGGAGCATGAACCTGTCATCACAATGGGACGGCGTGCGCGTGAGGAGCATCTCGTCGGGGTGTGCGGCGCCAATGAAAAATCCGTTGCCGGTATCCCTGTTGTTCCCACAGACAGGGGAGGCGATGTTACCCTTCATGCCCCGGGACAGCTTGTCATTTATCCAGTGATAAAGCTGAAGATGAGGGAGCAGAGACTCCATGACCTTCTTGCCGCTTATGAGGAGGTCTTACTCAGAACGGCGCGCACCTTCGGCATCGATGCATTCCGGGTCATGGGAAAAACCGGTGCATGGACGGGGTGCGGCAAACTTGCCTCCATAGGGATTCATCTGCGCCGCTGGATAACATATCACGGCATGGCGTTAAATGTCTCCAATGACCTTTCCCTCTTTGATGCCATCATCCCCTGCGGGCTTCATGGAATAAAAATGACCAGCCTTGAAGCGGAAGCTGGTCACAGAATTGATATGGAAGATGTTAAGCGCGAAATCTTAAACCAATTTCCAGCGGTCTGGATGGCTTTTAGTCAGGGCGGCTGAGAATCAGAATAACATTAACGGCTTATATATTCACTCCAATCCTTTACCTCAGTTGTTACACAATAATTCAAGACATCCATCATGACATTGCGGCGGGCGGTGGCATCATAAATGGTCTCAAATGGGAAACCGAAATTGATGATTTTTGCCTGGGCGGAACCGCCGGTGACCGTTCCTGTGAACGCTACACCCGCCACATTTGTCCCGGAAGCACCGTAATACAGGACAGCCACGCTTCCCCCGTTGGTTGCAATAACGTCGGGATAATTCACGTTATATGTTCCATGCGTTCCATCATCAAAGGAGAAGCTCAGTCCGGCAAATAGCGTTCCGCTAATGCCCCGCACCTGATACGTATTCGCATCATCACTGACGAAAGATGCCTTCAAATAGTTCCCATAAAATGGCGTATCATTGGGGTCGCCGTTGGAGTAATTGTTATTGGTATCCGCCTCATTCACAAGGTCCCAGCCGATTTCCGAGCCGGAGACGAAGAGCCAGCCGCCATTCTTGAGAAAATCCTGCACCTTGAGCTGTTCCGTCTTGCTGAAGGTCTCGCTTTCGGTGGATTCATCACTGCACATCCACATGACGATGGCATAATCCGTAAGCAAAACGGAGCCATCCGCAATGCATTCATTAGCGCAGGAATCATATCGATAATTGGCGAGGGCGTCAGCGAAGTTTTCCAGGAGTGTATGGTTCGCGCCACTATGCGTGGCATTGTAACGGTCATTGCCGTCCACAATAAGGATCTTATCGCTAAGTTCATTTTGCGGCAGGGAGCAGACCATGACATCGGAGTCAGCGCTTGCCCCGCCTGAATTGACAGCTTGTATCTTAAAGGCGTAGCGCGTGAGTGGGCTAAGACCTGCGATTGTTGCGGACTGGGCATCCGTGCCGAGGGATGATTCGTCCCGGATAAGAGTCCAGGAGCCGCTGCCCGTTTTCTGGAAGAGACGGAA
>JAPLSR010000178.1 GCA_026398545.1 Candidatus Sumerlaeota bacterium
GGCGCTTTTTTTTGATGAGAAATTTATGGAACTCTTCCTCCGCGCCCCCGCCGCCCGTATGATGCATCAGGCGTATATCGGCGGTCTTGCAGAGCACACCCTTGCCGTCATTAAAAACGCCCTTACCATCGCCGCCAACTATGAGGGCATTGATACAGACCTCCTCCTCACCGCCGCACTCATCCATGACGGGTGCAAGGTTTATGAATACGCTTACACCACCGCCATCAACAACACAGACAAGGGACGCCTTGTGGGACATATCTCCATGATGGGAATGATGCTTGAGACCCAGACCGCCCGCATCCAGGGCTTTCCCGAAGAAACCAAAATGCTCCTCCAACACATTGTCCTGTCACATCACGGCAGAAAGGAGTATGGCTCCCCCAAGGTTCCCATGACGGCTGAGGCAATGATTTTATTTTACTCCGATTACATTGACGCCTATCTCAGCACCTTTTTTGAGGAGAAGAGGAAGGCGCACCAGAAGGGGCAGAAGTGGACGGAATGGGTGCAGATGTTTGAGAGCTATCTATATGCCGGCGAACCGCCGAAGAAGTGAGTTGGTGCGCTCACTAACAAAATGAGTGGTGCTGACGACCAATGGTTGAGTCACGCATAAGGATATTGCCCCGCACGCTGATTGACCAGATTGCCGCCGGCGAGGTGATTGTCCGCCCTGCCTCCGTTGTCAAGGAGCTGATTGAAAACTCCCTTGATGCCGGCGCCAGCCTTGTATCCGTGGAGGTGTCCGAGGATACGCGGGACGTCTCTGTGTCGGATGATGGTTGCGGCATGACGCCCGAGGAGGCGTCCCTTTCGCTTGAACGCCATGCGACAAGCAAGATAGCCTCTCTTGATGACCTCATCTCTGTAAAGACGAGGGGATTTCGCGGCGAGGCGCTTGCCAGCATTGCCGCCGTCAGCCGCCTGACACTTACAACGCGCACCCCTGATGCCATTGCCTCCACACGCGTCACTATGGATGGGGGCGAGCCCGGCGCCCCGGAAACTGTGGGTGCGCCTGTCGGCACAACCGTTTGTGTGCGGGGGCTTTTCTATAACACGCCCGCGCGGCTCAAATTCATGCGCGCCCCCACCACGGAATTGCGGCGCATTCTCCAGGTGGTTACACAGCAGGCGCTTTCCTATCCGGCGGTGGCGTTTTCCTTGCTCTCAAAAGGTCGGCGACTGCTTGAGTTTCCGGCGAGGCAGACGCTTAAAGACCGATTCCGCCAGGTGATGGGCTCATCGGTTGAGGGGATGCTTTTAGAGCTGGAGTCGGGGAATCTTCCCGTTACGGTGCATGGATATATTGCCAAACCCGATGCGGCGCGCAAGGACAGAAGCGGACAGTATTTATTTGTCAACCGCAGACCGGTCACGAACCGCCTTCTCGCCACGATACTGGAACAGGCTTACAGGGGCATTCTCATGACGGGGCGCCACCCTGTCGGGGCGATTTTTGTCTTTCTGGAGCCGGATGAGTTGGATGTGAACGTCCATCCCACCAAAGAGGAGGTGCGGTTCAAGGATGAGCGGCAGGTGGCGAGCATTGTCCACCGTGTAGTTGCCGGCGCACTGCGGAAGGCGAGTCTTGTCCCTTCTGTGCGATTGTCCGAAGCCCCGCCCGTCTCACCATCTTCACTTATAAAAGGGCGTGAATCTCCGGGGATATTTTCCACCCCCGAGCAGATGATACGGGATGCATTCAAGGGGCAGAGCCGGGGCGCTGTGGAACAGACCGACCTTGGCATTGCCGCCCATCGCGCGGCAACTCATGCCATGCCTTCCCCACCGCCGGCACGTGAGACTCCTCCCCGCGCACAGCCTGTTGTCGCATCGGAAGAGATGCCTGAATTTCCTGAAGCGACCGCTCAACCGCAAACCGCCACAGATTTCTGGGAATATGTCAGGAATGCCGAGCCGCTCGGGCAAATCGCCGGCACTTATATCGTTGCCGCCTGTGGAGGCTCCATGCTCCTCATTGACCAGCATGCCGCCCACGAGCGCATCATGTATGAGCGTATCACGGGGGGCGCGGCGCAACCCGCCATCCAGCGCCTCCTCCTGCCCATCACATTTGATGTGGACGTATCGCAGATTCCAGATATGGAAATCCTGCGGGAGCCTCTTGCATCTTTCGGCATTGAGGCGGAACACTTCGGCGGACAGACCTTTGTCATCAATGCCCTCCCTTCAGACCTTGCCGATATGGATGCGCCCGCCCTGATTCGCGACCTCTTAGAGACGGTTGATTTATCCAGAGGGGATAGCGCCTCCCTGCCCGCACGAGAGGAGATTGCCCGGTGTCTTGCCTGCCACGGTGCCATCCGCGCCGGACAGAGGCTCTCCCGTGAGGAGATGGTGCGTCTCATTGACGACCTGAAAAACACGCGCCTTGCCTTCACCTGTCCCCATGGCCGCCCAACTATGGTTCTCCTGACGCCCGAGCAACTCGCCCGCCAGTTCAAACGCATCACATAGTTAGATTAAAATTTGGGCGATTGCTTAAATTTCGGACCTTCTGTATATGTCAGGAGTCAATTAAGTGTCAGAATCATGATAATGCCTGATTATATAAAAAATTGCTGTATCATGGTATTATTATTATCTTTAATTTTTACATTAAGCTTTTGTTTTAATATAAACAAAACAGAGACAAGAAATAAAATATCCATACGCATTGGAGCTTCCTGCGTCGGCAGATACTTCTGGTTTACTGATGACTGCAAGGTCATAGAGGCAAGAATACTGCAGAATAATGAGCACCCTCACTTCTGGGAAGCAGTTAAATATTGCATGGGAAATAATATTCATATAATAGTAACCATAGATACTTATTTGACTGGTTCAAGATGGAATCCAGGTGATGGCGAGTTGATAAGTTTTACCGATGCATTGATGAATGATTTGGTATCATTTGGTGCCGATAAGGACAACTGTGTAATAAGTTATGACAATGAACCGGAAGAGCATATAAATGACCAGCCAGTAGAAAAATATGTTCACAGACTAAAATTAATCCATGACAGACTAAATGGGAAATTTGACCTGATTGCTGGAAATGTTTGCTCTGATTTAGTTTTTTTGAATTATGTCTGCCAACATGGAAAATTTGAAATAATAGGAGTTCATTTTCAATCAGCAGCAGATACTCCGGAAAGAATAGAATATTTTGGGAATAATTATAAACAATTAGCTATAAGATATAATAAAAGGCTAACCTGCACAGAGGCAAACTGGTTTGATGTATCAACTTCCAATGGTTACCAGATGTTACTGAAACAGCTTAACAAAGCTGAACAAATTGGCTGTGAGGACTTTTGTGTTGCTGTTATAAACCAGACTTTTGGGTATGAAAATTCTAAAGAAGATAGAGTCGACTGGCTGGCATTCTTAACCAATGGAATACCCAGAAGCCCTTACTGGAGTGACTTTATAAGGATAATAAGTGAAAAAGCACGTAAAGAAAAAAAAGACAGATTTTCTACCAGAGCGATTCATCACCCACAATAATTTCCACGCTGGCATCTTGTTTTTCAATCTTGAGGTTGGCATAAACGGTGGCGGCGGTCTGGAAGAAGATTGGGTTCTTGTTGGTATCTGCCAGACCCCACATGTGCCAGGGCGGTGAGGGGTAAAGCTGGATAGAGGTTCCCTTTGAGGATATAAATCGTCCGCTGTCTAAGTTACCGAAAAAGTAAAATGGGTCGCCCTTACCAGCCAGTTTGCCCGGATCTTTCAGATTCACCCTGCCAGCGGTGGCATCGGCGGGGACCCAGCCGTAATTCGGCAGATAGAATTCATTCCAGACATGATAGTTCATTTTCGCCTTGCAGCACCAGTGTCCATTCGCAATCCTGGCGGGAATTCCCACAGCCCGGCACAGCGCCGCGAAAATCAGGCTGTATTCCCCGCAATCGCCGGTTTTCCGAGGAAGTGAATATCTGATTCCCCGGTTGGGGGGATAGACATAATTAATATTTTCCACGCACCATTGATAAATGGCTTTGGCTTTGAAATACGGATTTTTTTCCTTCCCTATGATTTCGTGTGCGAGTTGGCTCACCTCCGGCATCAGCTCCAGAAATTCCTGCGTCCTTGTGTAATATCTATAAAGCGGGTCAGCCGGTTCATAATCTCCCACCCGCGCGGGCTCAATCTTAAAGGCGGTCTCATAGGCTGTGAACCGGAAATGGCGTGTGATGGTGATATCCTTTCCCTCCTGAATCCGCCCTGAGAGGTCCCAGAACTCAATGATATTGCCGTCAATATCTTTGGAGACAATCTGGTCCGGCTGGGGGTCAATGGAGATATATTCGACATTCCGCTGATTAGGGTAATCACGTTGCCGGGCGATATAGAGCAGCAAAACAGGTTTTGAGGACTTCTTTTCCATGACCCATGAGACGGGCGCTTCGGAGAATTCATGAAGTGTAACGGTATTGGTATCGCAGGCGGTGATATTTTTCAGGGTGTAGGTGATTTTGAGTTCAACCTCGCGGGGACGAACAAAGTGATTTGTTAAGAAGATGACTTCACGCAGGTCGGGAATGTTGTAAGATTGTTTCACACCGGCGCATCCAGTCATGCAGATAAAAAGAGATAGCGTTAATAATTGCCCGGAATTAAACATAGGATGCTCCTGACCATAAAAGAAGAACGTAAGAAATTAAGCCTCACGGCGGATGCGGGCGCCAACGGCGTCAAGTTTTTCCTCGATGTGTTCATACCCGCGGTCGATGTGATAGACGCGCAGGATTTCCGTTTTGCCTTCTGAGGCAAGAGCGGCAAGGATGAGAGCCGCACTGGCGCGCAGGTCTGTTGCCATTACCGGTGCCGCCTGCAATTTCTCCACGCCGCAGATGGTTGCCGTGGCGCTGTAAACGCTGATATTCGCCCCCATGCGCGCAAGTTCCGCCACGTGCATGAACCTCTCTGGATATATCGTATCCGTCACCGTGCTCTCCCCGTTTGCAATCGCCAGCATGGATGAGAATTGCGCCTGAAGGTCGGTGGGGAATCCCGGGAAGGGGAGCGTCCGGATGCTGGTGGGATTGAACCGGCAATTATTGCAGCGGCACCTTGCGCCGCCCACAACCGGTTCCACCTCCACGCCGATTTCGCGCAGTTTGCTCACCACAGACTCCATGTGGGGCAGATGGCACCCTTTGAGGATGAGGTCGCCGTGGGTGATGGCGGCTGCGACCATGTAAGTCCCCGCCTCAATCCTGTCAGGAATGATGGTGTGATGAGTTCCGTGGAGGGACTTCACGCCCTCAATTGTCAGGGTGGAATCCTGCACCTCAATTCGTGCGCCCATTTCATTCAGGAAATCAACGAGGTCACGCACCTCCGGCTCCCTTGCGGCTCCGTGTATAACCGTCCTTCCCTCCGCCATAACCGCCGCCATGAGGATGTTGCATGTGGCTCCCACGCTTGAACCTTGAGGACCTTCGAGGGAAAATGTGGCGCCCTTCAAGCCGTGGTTTTCAACGGTGATGTATCCATGCAAGACCCTGACTTTGGCTCCAAGCGCCTCCAGTCCCTTGAGATGCAGGTCAATGGGTCGCTGACCGATTACGCATCCGCCGGGGAGGGACACCTTCGCCTTTTTTAACCTCGCCACCATTGGACCGAGGACATAAATGGACGCCCTCATCTTCCTGACTAAGTCGTAAGGCGCTTCTGCCACATTGAACCGCGCGGGGTCAATGACAAGTGTTTCTCTGTCCCTCACCACATCCGCCCCAACGGTGTGCAGGACATGCATCATCGTGTCAACATCCATGAGGGAAGGGATATTGTGGAGCGTGACGGGGGAGTCGGCGAGCAGACTTGCCGCCATTATGGGGAGAGCGGCGTTTTTTGCGCCATTTATCTGAACAACACCGCGGAGAGGAACACCACCTTCAATAATAAACTTATCCATCTTACCACCTCAACAGGAACAAGAACTGGAATAAATCCTACAATCACTTCTGCAGGAACAGGACCCTGACAATGCCCATGTGGTCTTCCACAGTCAGGACTTTTTTTATTTCTTCTATCGGTTTAATAACTTCTTTTATCTTATAAAGCTGGTTTTTTCCGATTTCAAGAAAAATCCAACCGTCCGGTGCAAGAATTTTTACCCCCTCCCGGATGATTCGGGAGATCACATCCAGCCCTTCAGGACCGGCAAAGAGCGCCTCGGGCGGCTCGTGTTCCACGATGTCCGGCGCAAGGGAATTCCGCTCGGTTTCTGCAATGTAGGGCGGGTTGCTTAAGATGAAATCAAAAGGCCCCCCCTCGCCGGCGAAAAGGTCGCCATGGAGGAGGGTCAGGCGTTCCATGACGCCGTGTCGCCGGGCATTGTGCCCGGCAACCTCAAGCGCAGAAGCGCTCATGTCGCCCGCCCGGATTTTCAGGTCCAGGAAATGGTGCAGGAGGGAGATGCTGATGGCGCCGCTCCCGATGCCCACTTCAAAGACAGTTGGCATTGTTTCAAGATGCAACCCGCGCCATTCATCAATCTTTCTCATAACCTCCTCAACGAGGATTTCTGTCTCCGGGCGCGGAATCAAAACGGCGGGGGTTACGTGAAAAGGGAGAGACATGAATTCCTTTTCGCCGAGTATGTAGGCGACGGGTTCATGTTCGGCGCGGCGTTTAAGAAGCGCCCTGTAATGTTCCTTTTCATTCTCTGCGAGCGGTCGGTCAAAATTGAGATAGAGTTGCAGGCGGCTGAGGCAAAGGGTGTGTCCCAGGAGGAGCTCGGCGTCAAGGCGCGGGCTTGAACTGCCTCTTGCGCGCAGATATTCCGCACTCTTTTCGAGCGCATCTTTGATGGTCAGGGGTTCGGTCATGAATCAGGTACCAGATGCAAAGTGATGGTCGGACAAGTCCGACAAGTCTGACTTAGTCTGACAAGTCCGACTTAGTCGGACAGGAAACGAAATGATATTACAATATCCGCCTCTTCTTCTTAAGCCTTTCAATCTCTTTCATAAGGGCGGTGAAGAGTTCCG
>JAPLSR010000303.1 GCA_026398545.1 Candidatus Sumerlaeota bacterium
CAATAGCGGCAGCCGCGCTTCTCCATCTCCGTGACGAGGGAATTTTTCGTATAATGGGTTGGTTTTTCACCGGTGAAGGCGGCGGGTTGGAAATGTTTATAAAATTTTTCAATCACTCTCCAGTGGGTGCCATAATCGGGCGTGTCAATAATGATGAATCCCTCTTTTTGCGTTACGCGCACCACCTCATCCAGTATGCGGGAATCCTCGGGCAGACGTTCATTCACCTGCGAAAAAATGGTCGCATCAAAGGATTTGTCCTTGAAAGGAATATTGTGCACGCTTGCAAGGAGGAGGTTGCGGTAAGGGGCGCGTTTGTATCGGAGCTTGTTGAGATTGTTATCCATGCCTGTCGTCTGCGGCAGTCCTTCCAGTATCTGACTTGAACTACAGCCGATATAAAGGATGGAATGATAGTCCCTGCAATAATCAAAAAGGATGCGGTATCGTTTTCTCTGCCAGAATCTCTGCGGCAACAGGCGGCTGTGGAAGGCGCGCTCATCATAATCGGCGCACCCGAATGAGTTCCGCATCCGCCAGAATTTGAAGAGTGAAAATAGATAATCCTTTCCGAATTTGAAAAGGCGCGACTTGGAATATCCGTGTTTGCGGGGATGATAATGAAAAGGCACCTCTCTGATGCGGAAGCCATGCGCGTGTGCCTTCATCAGGATTTCCTGAAGCGCCACATAATTCTTTTCCGTGGGGACAATCTCATTAAAAATGCGGCGGTGATACAGCCTGAAACCGGATGAGAGGTCTTTTACCGGAAAGTCAAGCGCCACTCGATAAACAGTGTTAAGGATGCCGCTCAGAAATCTTCTGAACCAGCCGGTATGGCTGAAACCGCTTTTGACATACCGCGAGGCGATAATAACCTCGCCCTCATCGCGCGAGGCATAAAGGATGGGAATAATCCAGGGGCTGTGTGAAAAATCGGCGTCCATGGTGATGATGTAATCGCCGCGGCAGGCGCTGATGCCCTGCGCAAGGGCAACGCCGTAGCCCCTTTGCACCTGAAGAAGAATTGAGCCGTTTTCCGAGACCACCCGCGCAGTGTCATCCTTTGATTCGGCATCCACGATGAGGATTTCATACTCTGATTCCGGCAACACGCCACCCATCACCCTGCGCAGGCAGGGGAGGAGTTTTCCGAGATTTATTGCCTCATTGAGCGTGGGAATCAGGATGCTGAGTTTCATGGGTGCTCATCTCCAGCCGGCGGCAGAAAGGGCTCAATTGCCCGCGCCCAGACAAGGTAGGCGGCGGGCGTCAGGTGAAGCCCCTCACGGGTATATTCCTGCCTCAGTTCGCCCCGTTCATCCTTCATGAGTGAATGCAGGTCAATGTAAGTGAGATGCATCTCACCGGCAATCTCTTTGATATGACTGTTGAGATTCATGATAGGGGGATTCAGACGCGCGTATTTCTTAGCGGTGGGGAGGCAGGAGAGGATATATAATTTCACGTCCGGAGCCTTTTTGATGATGGTGGCGCAGACCTCTCTGTAACATGCGGCGATGCGTCTGATGGAGCCGGTGGTTATGTCATCGCCGAGGTCGTTCACGCCAATCATGAAAAAGACATGCGATGGGTTGCAATCAAATACGGAAGAATCAAGGCGTCTCAGGATTCCCCGCTCTCCAGTTCCTACGTGGTCTGAAACGATGCCGCGGTTGACGAAATGTCTGCCGGGGAGATACTTCTGCGCATCAAATCCCTCCGTGAGGGAGTCCCCCAGAAGGACAATGTTTTTCCACTTTGAGTCTTTGAGCGAGGCGTTTTCTTTTTGGAAAATCTCAATCCTGTCAAAATAATACCTCACCCATTTATTGACAGCGGGTCTGGGGGTTGCCTTTTCCTGGGCGTGAAGGGTGATTGCGGTCAGCATGATGCAAAAAATGCCGGGCAACAGAAACGTAATTTTATGTTTTCTCATAATCCTTCTCCTCAGTCATGTTTTTCGACCCTCCTATAGAGACCTTGCAGTTGCGTCAAACAAAAAAGAAAATGGTATTGACGTCCCCGATGGAGTGATTATTACATAATTCTTAAATAGTTTCACGCAGAAAACGCCGACATCAGCGACCTCTGCGACCTCTGCGTGAAATATTCTTATCTGAGTCAGGAGAGAAAAACCATGAGGAAAATATTCCTTCCGATGTCGCGGTTTATCTTTGCCCTGATGCTAATTGTGTATCTTATCCCGTCATCTCAAGCCGCAGACCTGAAAGGACGCGTCGTCTGCATTGACCCCGGTCACCAGTTGCACGCTGACAGCTCCCCCGACCCCATCGGTCCCGGCTCGTCCGAGACTAAGCCGTGCGTCTCAAGTGGGACCGGCGGCAGTGTCGCAGGACCGGAACATGCCGTTGTTCTAAAGGTGGGTTTGCTCCTGAGGGATATCCTGACATCGCAGGGCATCACGGTTGTCATGACCCGCACAACGGCGGATGTCCATGTTTGCAACAGCGAACGCGCCACCATCGCCAATAAGGCAAAGGCTGACCTCTGTATCCGTCTCCATTGCGACTCCGGGAGTGCGCACACCTGCTTTACCCTTTATCCCGGACTCATCACAGGCTGGACGGATGACATCTATGCAGAGAGCCTGAAGGCGGCGGGAATTATCCAGAAGGCTTACTCCGACACAACAGGCATCCCTGATGGCGGTCTCACGCCACGGACAGACCTGACGGGATTCAACTGGTCGGATGTGCCGGTCGTCCTGCCGGAGATGCTCAAGATGCAAAATGTGCAGGATGACATTCTTGCCTCGACGCCCGCATTTCGCCAGAAGATGGCGGAGGGTTGTGCAAAAGGCATAATAGAATATCTTAACACCCTGCCGCCCCGAGCCAAATCAACGGGACTCACTTTAAAATAATGTCTTTTGATTCCGTGTTTATACACTACTGTAAAATATCAATTTTTCATTTTATTTGACAAGTAAAACGAGTCCTGTTATGAATAAATTGATTTTTCGGTTCAACTGGCACGCAATTGAAAGCCAGGGCGTTATGAATTTATCAGTTCGGGTGTCTTATGCCGTCCAGCGAGTGTTTAAAGACTCTTGTTCTAAAAGCATATAAACAGTAGTTAGGCACCACAGCAGATTGAGCATTAAATTCAAGGGAGCTTTTAAAATCTATGCAATTGTATGGTTAATTTTGATAGTATCAATCCAAAAACGGGAGATTAATAAAAATGGGATGGCAAGAACACATTTCAGTAAACCCTTTCGTTTGTCACGGTAAGGCTTGTATTATGGGCACACGGATTATGGTTTCAATCATTTTAGACAATTTAGCTGCTGGTGTTACTCCTGAAGATATTTTAAAAAGTTATCCCTCACTGACTTTGGAAGATGTTCAAGCTTCAATTGCCTATGCCGCAGAGTTGGCGCGTGAGCGTGTGGTTTCAGTATCATCGGGAGTTCATGGATGAAATTCAAGATTGATGAAAACTTGCCTGTAGAGATTAAAAAACTTCTTCAGTCAGCTCAACATGATGCGGTAATGGTTACGGAACAGGGGCTTGGGGGAGAACAAGACCTTCGTATTGCTGAGGTGTGCTTGAAAGAAAAACGGGTTTTGATTACATTGGATTTGGACTTTGCAGATATTCGTGCTTATCCGCCAAAGCAGTTTCCTGGATTTATGGTAGTTCGCGTGCAACGACAAGATAAACATCATATTCTTAATGTTTTTAGCCAGGCAATTCCACTTATAGAAAAAGAATCTATTGAGAATCATTTGTGGATTATTGAAGAAACTCGTGTGAGAATTCTGGGCAATGAGGAAACATAATTGTTGTTATGATACCTGCCTAATAAGTCGTTACAAAGGGCGCCGTTTCACCACAGAGCCACAGAGAACACAGAGAATATTATAATATTAAAACTCTGAGACTTTTGTGTCCGCCTGAGACGGACACAAAGAAAAAATTAAATTACATTGATATTCGTGTCTTAGCGCCTTTGTGGCAGTATTATTATTGACATATAAAACGAGTCCTGTTATTAACAGACTGATTTATTTGTTATGAGCGGTCATCATTCGAGAAAACCAACCCCATTATCCCTGAATGGCGGGGGGGGTGCTAAGCCCGACAGACCTGCTCTAAGCCGATGCAAGGGAATGCGTGTTATACAGAAGCAAAGCGATATCTAAAGGATTTATACGGAACCGTATAAACAGAAGTTAGCTAGCAATCTAGACGATACACATTCAAATGTTGTTTGAAATTGGCACACCATAATCGAAAGGCTATACAAATGACAAAAATTGAGATGGTTAAAGATGCAACCGTTGATATTGGCTATGAATTCTATCAGACCATTATAGACTTCGATCATCCTGTTCAGATTTTCCGTGAAGCATTCCAGAATTCATTGGATGAAAATGCCACTGAAGTGTACTGCCGGGTTTTCATCGAAAAAACTCTAGGGCAAGAGGATCTTTATATCGACATTTGGGATAACGGTAGTGGCTTGAGAAAGGAGCATGCAGAATACTTTTTTGGGCTAGCAAAGTCAACAAAGATTGATAAGAATAAGACCCCATTAGCTGGCAAGATAGGCTACAAAGGTCACGGCACTAAGATTTTCTTCAGGTCTGAGCGGGTAGAAATTTGTTCCAAAATGACGAACGGGCAAGTATGGGGAACGATTTTGGATGACGCTGTACGCCAAATTCGCAACACCGGGGGTTTCAAACATTCCGATGTTTTGACAGAACAAGATTTGACGATCTCATTGCCACAGGATTTCAAAAGCGGATTCTACCTGCGAATAAAGAACCCAACATATTTCAAAACCCAGCACACCCGATATATGCTTAACCATATTTACCTTCGGGACTATTCAAAATGGTTCACTGTATTTGGCAACATCCGGCATGTATTTGTCACGGATTATTACTCGAAGCAGATTTTCAAAGACCGTGTCTATCTGGATAGTAACTTGTATTTAGATTTCATCATTTTTGTTGAAGGGTACGAAACCAAAAGACGGTATGACGTGCTTCTCTCCCGACGGAATCCATCACCAATCGACAAAAACTTGCTTCACACGGATGGCGAACGCTACGGTCTTTGGGCCTGTAAGGGTGGTGTCCCAATTGAAAAAGTCGATGACTGGATTCTGGGAGGAACAGGCGTTGGGACATACACCTATCTACATGCATTTATTGACTGTGATGCCTTCGAGCTCACAGGAACACGAGGATCAATTAGAAATACTGAACTTGAAATTCTTCAGAAGATCAAGGATAAGATAAATCAGATACTCTCAGACAGGAAGATTCAGAACGATCTTGCAGAAAGACAGGAGTGGCAATTACAAGAACGCACTCTAAGAAGCATCGATGAGGATGAACAGGAATTGAAAAGGAGATTCAAGGATAGTCAAGGCAAACGATACATTCATTTGCCTAATGGACACACCTTACCGGAACCTGCTAAGCACAAGAGTGGTTACTCAGAGTCGGAAACATTAATCCTTCTCATCCAGCTTACGACAATCTATCCGAATCTTTTCCCATTCAAAATCCTCGATTACAACACGACCAAAGGCATTGACTTCATAGTCCAGAAAAGCGGGAACGCTTTCTACATTGAGTTGAAAGGCACGATGCAAAGCAAAATCAATCACTCGTTTCGACACATCTATAAGTTCGTTTGCTATGATATTGAACTCAAAGATGGCGATATTCTGTCAGACATCGAAGATTTAAAAGTTGGGCTCAAGATTAACAGGGACGACAGGTTCCAATCTCTTGATGATATGTTTAAAAACAAGAAGTTCACCAGCTACCAACTTCAACCACTTAGTTCAATCATTCAGAGTATGGAAATTGTTGTCCTAAAGAAAGTACTCGAAGAAGTCATTGGGGCTCAGATCGATTGAGGTGTAACAACTTTATATTCTGGTTTCGGGTTAACCAGTCGTTGCAGTTGACCTTGCTATGCTGCGATTCGCAAGGCAGCTGTTGCGCACCGTTAACCCATAATAAGATATGATAAAAAAGCATCAAGGAGGTTTTTATGGCCTGTTACATAATATCATACGACTTACTTAGCCCCGGAAGAAACTATGATGCCTTATATCAAGCAATTAGAACATATGGGACTTGGGCTAAGATTAATGAATCACTTTGGGCTGTCGTTACTATGCAGTCCGCAGTACAAATTAGAGATTTCCTTATTAAGTTCATAGATGCAAACGACCGTCTTTTCGTGATTAAATCGGGAGTTGAAGCGGCATGGAATAGATCAATCTGTAAAAACGAATGGTTGAAGGATAACCTATGACAGAACAAGCGGAAAATACTAGCGAAAAGCAGCCTAAGATTCGACGTGGCCGTTTTGATTCACTAACGCTTTACGAGATCACGGATTACGAATTGGATATTTTGGCAACTGGGTCACCAAGTTCAGTGTATTTTAACTTCGCCATTTTTTTGATGTCAATAGCTATTTCTTTTCTGATCGCGTTATTAACGGTGAAAATTACATCGATTCGTGTTTTTAGCGTTTTTGTGATAATTGTCATTATTGGATTCATCTCCGGTGGTTTTCTATTCTGTCTGTGGCTTAGAAACCATAAATCCATCTCCACAATTATCAAACGAATCAAGCAACGAATCCCACCGGAGGAGACCACACCAGAAGAACCACAGGAGCAGGGCTAATAAACGCATTGACCTGATTGGAAGCAAGCGAGTTATACAATGCATTAGGCTGCACAACTGATTCAGGTTTGGGGGTTGAATTGACAGACACCTTTATCGCTAATACGTCACTGACCTTGGAAGGATTCACCACAGAGACACAGAGGGCACAGAGTTTGAACATTATAATATTTATGATATTCTCTGTGTTCTCTGTGGCTCTGTGGTGAAATAATATTCATTAAAAGGGCACGGGCGGCATCTCCTTCAGACGTGTCATGCGCACCTCGCGAATGTATATTATCCTGTTGCTGACAGGCGGCAGGTTGGCAAAGTCTATCCTGAGGGAATTCAGATTGCCGCTGGTGTAATAATCCGGGTGCTGATAGAGTGGCACAAGGGCGAGATATGCCCCTTTTTCTTTTCCCCGGATGATACGCCCCACTTGCATACGGCGTGAACTCACAGGTTTACTTCCCGCCCAGAAAACATATAATTGCGCCTCCTGCATATTCAGTGATGTGGTGAATTCAATCTCAAGACCGTCGAAAAGCGCCGTTGGCAGGGGCATGGGCAGGGTCATTGTAAAGCTGCCGAAATCGCGCCCCTTCGGCTCAAATTGAAGTCCCTTGCCCGGAATATAAAAGATATCCGCCTTCCAGGAAGTCTGCGCTGGCATTTCCCCCCTCGTGAAATCTGCAAGCATTACAGGGAAAATTTTGTCCGGGACGCGCCGCCTTTCCTTGAGAAGCGCACCCTGCATTCTTATCCTCTCTTCCTCCCATGACATGCGAATCTCCTCAGGATTTGCAATCCTTGCGAGGGCTGAGTTTCCCGATTGCCATTCCAGTTTCAGACCTGCATCTCCCTTCGCCCGCATAATCAGTTGCGGGTCCATCAGGATAATCCAGCGGACGCCGATTCTGTCAATCCATGCGAGGGAGCGTGTTGTGGGGAAATCGTCCAGCCGGTTGAAAAATTCATCATAGTCTCCAAAGAGTGCGGAGGAGAAGAATCCATTGACCATGGGGCGCCAGCCGGGATATAGGGAGAAACCGGTGGAGCAGTTTCCGGGATCGGGGAGGAACAGCAAAGGCTCGTGGCGGGAGGGGTCGTGTCGGTCAAGTTCTTTGATGGTCTGTATGGGGACGGGGGCATAACGTGGCGTCATCTCCACAGGGAAGTGCTCAAGAAAGACCCCGGCAACAAGAATGGCGCTCAGCAGTTCCACCGTCCTTTTGCGGCGTCCTCCAAGCGCAGTCAGGAAAATGGCGGCATTGAAGGCGGAAAATATCTGGAACATGAATGCGAAACGTGAGGGGTTTCGGAAGAATCCTGTTAGCCGCAGGACAAGAACGTGGAGATAATAATAAGGCATCTTCCAGTTCCCCTCATACGGACCAAGGCTGAGCACAAGGCAGGCGAGGGCGACAGTCAGGCAGAAGATTGAAAGCCTGTCTAACGTTTCAAGGCGTCTCCTCATAGCCCGACGGAAAAGTCGCACCATCTCTAAAATAAGAAGCAAAAGCAAAATCACACCCGCATACTGGCAGTCCTCTGTCGGGGCGCTGTTTTGAAATTTCCGGGGGAGGAGAGTGGCGGGAAGTGTTTTGAGTCTGCCGCTGATTGCCGGTGGGAAAATCCATCCGCCCAGAGTGGCGGCATTTCTCGCACATTCGATGACCGTTCCACGACCGATGTCCCCGCCAGCAGAACGTCCCTTCGCACGCGTATAGGAAAAAACAATGGGTGATGCGAGGATGAGGATTAGGACGCCGGTCTGGAGGAGGCGTATCAGAAGCGCCCGGAAGTCCCGCCTTTCATGCCTTATAAAAATAGCGCCTGATAACACTCCCAACAGGAGGCAGAATGCTGTGAAAATGAACAGGTATAATGAAAACAAAAATGAGGATATGCCGGTTACAACTGCGATTAAAACCGGGCGTCGACCCGAGCCGGCGGAAAGCATCCATCCTGCGAGAAAACCAAGAGCAAGGATACCTGTCCACAATAGATTCAGATGCCCGACAATGTGCCAGTATCTGTCCGTTGTCACGGTTGCAATGACAGCCGCCGCAATACATGCCCCGCGCGGGACAGGCGTCAATATCCTGAGCGTTGCATACATCGCCAGAAGTGTTAAGAATGTCGCAATATAAAGGGAGATATTATACGTCAAAACGAAGTTATGGCTGAGGAGCCAGACGGGAGTCATCAGGATGGACTGAAGAATCAGGGCTTCCGTTGTGGCGAGCGCGCCCTTGTGCGGGTAAAAAAATGGCGCATCCATATATCGTAAGGGCGCATGCCACCATGTGTCGGCGCCCCATCCGAGGATAAATGAGAAGATGGTGGCGTCTCCGGCGTGAAGTTGATAACCGATGACATTTAAAGGGACAACCGGCGCCATGAAAAGGAGTGTCAGCAGAAAAAGGATTACAATGGGTGGATAATCCCGCTTTCCCCACTGGACACGGCGATAGGAACCGAAGGACTCAATCCGCCAGGAGTCCGTAACAGGTTTATCCATGTCCCGCCCTGTCCATATCTTGCGCATCAGGAGCCCTCCGCGCGATGATGATGTGAGAAGGCGCGATGTATCCTCCTCCTGACAAGATATATCTGGAATATCAGGGCGGAAAAAAAGATGCAAAGCGGAACTGCAATGCCTCCGCGAAAATTCCAGCTGTAAGCAAGAAGGATTGTCCCGATGAGCGCGGTCACAAGGATAACAATATAACGGTGAAGCGACAGGAAAAAAATACCGACCACAAGACCACATGCCGCCTTCCCTATAATCTCCACATCAAGCCTGTTCGGGGAGAGATTCCACATCCGCGCAACAGACGGCACAATATAAACGCCCGCCAGCACTCCTAAGGCGACACCCGCAATAAAAAAGACTATTTTGTGGATTGTCCGCAGGAGAAAAATCCCGAATAGTGCGCCAAGGACTCCCGTAATAAGCATGAAGGGAAGGACGATATCCTCTCTTTTTATGAGGATGGCGGCTCCACCGCCAAACGCCATTCCCAGAACTCCGCCAAGCGCCGCACCGGTGGCATTTATTCCCAGCCAGTATAATGTCCAGCCAAGAAATGCCAGCGCCGCGCCTGCGGCAAATGGTAATGTTTCAATTCTGTAACCGAAAACAGTGAACATGGCAGTTACGCTGACTCATATAAATAAGGCGCCCGCGCGGTGAAACGGAGCGCCGTTATGATATTACCATCCACATTCCTGAGGCGGGATGACACGCTATCTGCAGAAGTTTATACCTGATATCACTCGCCGGGGATTTTGATGCTTGAGACATCAATGGTGTTGAAACCGCCAGCCTTCTTCGGTACGGCGGTCACCTCGTCTTTGAATTCCTCGCGGAAAACCCTTTTGGGGGAGATAATCTGGGCGATGGCGTGTTTGTAAATGAGATGCGACTGCCCCCTGATATTCAGAACCACGGTGAAATTGTCAAAGCCGCGCACATGTCCCGTCATCTCATGACCGCTTGTGAGCACAATCGTGACCTCGCTGTTATCTTTCCGCACCTGATTGAGAAAGCTGTCCTGCAGATTCACCGACGCCTTAGCCATACAAAACCTCCCGCAATGCAAAATTGTATTTATTATAATTGAGAAAAATCTTTAGACTTGCCGGTTCAGTCATGCAAGAAAAAAAGAAGAAAAATGTGCTGAAAAACTCGTTGGGAAAACCAGATACTTTAAGCATTGCCTTATACAACAACCAACTGGACTCAGTACTAAGCTTATCGCCGGGTTTTTTATATTTTGGTATATTCTGATAGATTGACCCGATTTTTAAGGGGGAGAAAAGATCTGGCGGATTTCCCGCAATATTTCTCCTTCCGAAAGTCCGGTTATGTTGAGCCAGTGCGCCTGCGGCATGCCGCGGAACCAGGTGAGCTGGCGCTTGGCGTAACGCCTCGTAACCTTTTTCATCTCCTCGCGCGCCCGCTCCTGATGCCATTCCTCCCTCAGGGCGCGTATCATCTCGCGATATCCAAGCGCCTTCAGTGGGTGCAGGTCGGGGGAGTATCCAGCATCAAGGATGCCCTTTACCTCTTCCATGAGACCGGCTGAAAACATCTCATCCACCCGCGCCTCAATCCGGTCATAGAGCTCCCCGCGGTTGCGTGTGAGGACGAGCAGGGTGTGGGGATAGCGGGGGCGACTGTTCCGGCTTTTCTTCTGAAGCTGTGAGATAGGGATGCCCGTGGTCAGGAAAACCTCAAGGGCGCGCAGTATGCGTTGATGGTCGCGGGGCTTGATGCGCGCCGCCGCCTCGGAGTCAATCCGTTGCAGCTCCTCATAAAGTGGGGCGAGTCCCTCTTTCTTCATGCGCCGGCGCAGTTCCTCCCGCACCTCATCGCTTCTTGAATCCGCCTCAAAGATGCCTTCAAGAAGCCCCTTGATATAAAGCCCTGTGCCCCCGACGACCAGTGGGCGTTTCCCCTCACGCACCACCCGCGCAATGCATTCATCCGCCTCACGGATAAAGCGCGCCAGGTCGTAATGCCCATCTATGTCCACGCAGTTGATGAGGTGATAAGGAATGCCGCCGCTCTCCTCCCGCGTTGGCTTCGCCGTCCCGATGGAGAGCTGGCGATACACCTGCATGGAATCAGCGGAGATGATTTCCATATTCCATTCACGAGCGAGTTTGATTGCGAGGGCTGTCTTGCCCACGCCAGTCGGTCCCGCAAGAATGTTAAGGTGGCAAATGGGAAGACCATTCATTACATCACACCAGCGGTATGAATAGCGTTGTGATATGAAGGAACAAGGGAATAGTCACGAGTGAGATGAGATAAGTCACAAGCATGGTGATTGAGATAAGCTCGACAGGGCGGTCATATATTTTTGCAATCACAATGATATTGGTTGCGGGCGGCACCATGGATTGTAGCGCAATCATGAATTTTATCATGTTCGGGACAGGCAGAAAATATAAAGTGGGAATGACAATGGCGGGGAGGATAAATAGCTTCAGGACAGCTACGCGGAGAATAAACGGCCATTTCAGACCGCCCCTGACCTTAATTGCACCCATGACTCCCCCGAGAAGTATCATAACCATCGGAACGGTGGCGTTGGCAATCATGCTCAAGGAGTCGAGAAGGAATCTTCCCCGGTTCTGCAAAAATCCCTTAGCGGACGGCGTTAGGGCGCAGACCCCGCCGAGTATTATTCCCACAATCGGCGGCGTTATCAGCTGACTCAGGGGGATTCTTATTCCGGGACGATGAGCAATCAGATAAACTCCAAGACTCCACATGGCTGGTGAAATCACAAGGATGACAAGCGAGATAAGGACAATTGCCTCCTCAGCTTTTGCCTTTGGAAGGATGCTCATCACGAGGGGGATTGGAAGATACCAGGAGTTACCGAACATCACCATGGCAGTGAGCAGAAAATGGTCGTCCTTCGGCGTTGAAAAAAGACGCCCCGAGGCAAAGGCAAGGAGCCACGCAAGGGCTGTCATTATGAGCATCCCGATCGGTATTGCGATGGATTCCCTGAACAGGGAAAGATTGAACCTGTCAATCATGGTGACAAAGACAAGGGCGGGCAGGGTCAAATACAGGATAATGCGCGAAAAGTCGCCAAGTGATTCCTCACTGATGACCTTTCTGCGGACAATGATATATCCCGCAAGGCTGATGAGAAAGAGCTTCAAAACGGCAAAGATTGTGGTTGTGAAGGTAATACTCATAATAATTCAACGCTTATGTTCCCGACGCCCCCCGTGGTTTTTTATCACGCAAAAACAAACGGGACTCGCAAACAGGTGGAAGCGCCCATACGGAGTCCCGTTTCAAATGTTGCCGAATCATAAGGGTTATTCTTTTTCTTCTTCCTTGAGCCGTTTTGCCTCTTCAATAATCTTCTCCTGCAGGTTAGGCGGCGTGGGTTCATAATGCAAAAACTCCATCTCGAAGATGCCGCGTCCCTGCGTCATGGAACGCAGGTCACGCCCGTAAGAAAAAACCTCAGCCAGCGGAACAAGCGCCTCAATCACAACCTTGTTGCCCTTGTTAATATTGCCCAGTATCTTGCCGCGCTTGCCGGAGAGATTCCCCATGACATCGCCCATGTAATTTTCGGGAACGGTAACCTTCAATCTGTAAATCGGCTCAAGAATGATGGGTCCGGCATTGGCAGCCACCTCCTTGAATCCTATGGAGGCGGCAAGCTTGAATGCCATATCGGAGGAGTCAACAGGGTGGTCTTTCCCGTCAAAACACGCCACATTCACATTCACAACCTTGTAACCGGCAAGGATGCCATGCTGCATGGCATCAACAACGCCCTTTTCTACGGAGGGCATGAATTTGGTCGGGATATTGCCCCCGACCACTGCCCAGCGGAATTCATAATCCTTCTCAGGGTCATTCAGGGGTTCCATGCGTAGCCAGACCTCGCCAAACTGCCCGCGACCGCCGGTCTGCTTCTTGTGGCGATAATTCCCCTCTGCCTTCTTGGTGATGGTCTCGCGATAGGGAACGCGCGGCTCCACAAGTTGCGCCTGCACGCCCGACATCGTCTTCAGGCGGCTGAGCGCCACATCGAGGTGCGTCTCTCCCATCCCGACCATGATGGTCTGCCTTATCTCGGGGTCGCGCTGGACTGTCAGCCCCTCGTCCTGCTCCATAAGTCGGTGGATGGCAAGACCTATCTTTTCCTCCTCGGACTTTGAGGGGACCTTGATAGCCATCCGGGTTGTGCGGGAGGGGAGTATGGTGGGGTTGAAAATAACGGGGAAAGAGGAATCACAAAGGGAATCATTAGTTGTGGTGACCTCCAGCTTTATAAGAACGCCAAGGTCTCCCGCATAAAGCTGGTGAATGCTCTGGGGTTTCTTGCCGCGCATGATATAAATATGGGGGAGCTTTTCATCCTTCTGCTTGTTGACATTGTTAATTGAGGACTCGGACTTGAGGCATCCGGATATAACGCGGATATAGGTGAGTTTGCCCGCATAAGGGTCGGAGACGGTTTTAAAAACAAATGCCACCGTTGGTTTGGTGGGGTCGCAGGGAATCTCAATTGTCTCCTCCGAGCCGGGCTTGTGCCCCTTCCAGGCGGGACGGTCCTGCGGACCGGGACAGCATTGGACAATAAAATTTAAAAGGGGATAGATACCCAGGACGCTGGCGGCGGAGCCGCAAAAAATAGGGCAGAAACGCTGTTGGAGAAAGCCAGCCTTCAATCCCTGCAGCACCTCCTCAGGTGTCAATTGCCCCGCTTCGAGAAATTTATTTATCAGGTCATCAACACCCTCTGCGGCGGTTTCCACCAGCTGATTATAGGCAGTCTCCGCCTCTTCCTTCATCTCGTCGGGAATGGGCAGGAGCGCCTGCTTCCCGTCCTCCTCCTTGACCATCTTCATCCGCAGAAGGTCAATCACACCGCAAAAGGAGCTCTCCTCGCCGACGGGAAGCGTAATAACCAGTGGACGCACTCCAAGTTCAGTGTGAATAGACTCCACCGCCTTTTTGAAATTGGCTCGCTCCTTGTCCATCTTGTTAATATAAAAGAGTTTGGGGACGTGATATTCATCGGCATATTCGTTGGAGAACTCAGTGCCCACCTCGACGCCGGATGTGGCTTCAATGAGTATGACTATTGCATCGGAGACGCGTACGGCGCCCTTCACCTCGCACACAAAATCGCGGTAACCCGGGAGGTCTATCAGGTTGATTTTCATGTCCCTGTATTCAATGGGATGGATGGTGGTATTGATGGAGACCTTGCGTGCGATTTCCTCAGGGTCGTAATCGGAGGCAGTATTCCCATCCGCCACGCGCCCCAGACGCTCAATGACACGGGTGGAATAAAGAATTGCCTCCGTGAGTGTTGTCTTTCCCGAGCTGTTATGTCCTGAGAGACAGATATTCTTTATCTTCTCACTCTGATATTCTTTCAAGGCGCCATCCTCCTTCATTCAACATTATGAGTAATTTTTCCCCTTCATCGATCCGGCAGGGGCTCCACAGCGCGATATGTGGTCTTTTGCGTGGGTTCCTCTTTCACCTTGAAACCCTTGCGCTTTATCCACTCATAGGCAATTGGCGTTGCCACAAAGCTGGAGGAATAGGTTCCAACAATGGTTCCTATGCAGAGCGCCAGGCAGAAATCCTGCAATCCCCTGCCGCCAATCAGATACATGATTATCATGGGGACTAAGGTTGTGCCCTGGGTAAGTATTGTGCGGTTCAGGGACTGATTTATTGACATGTTCACAATCTCGGCAAAGGACTTGCCATAAACGGAGCGCATGTTCTCGCGAATCCGGTCAAAGATAACGATTGTGTCATTGATGGAATAACCGAGTATCATGAGGAGGGCGCTGACAAGGTCCAGACTTGTCTCCTTCCCCATCAGGGTCATGAGCCCAAAGGTGATGAAGATGTCATGTATGAGTGCAATAACGGCTCCGATGCCGAAGATGAACTGGAAGCGGAAGCCAACATATATGAGAATAGCGAGGGATGCAATGATGACAGACTGGAGTGCGACCACCCGGAATTCTGCGCCTATTTCATTCCCCACCTGCTGGATGCCTGATATTTCAAATTTCTTTGCGCCGAAACCGCCGGCGAGGGCGCTGGTAATGACCTGCTGGGTTTTGTCTCCGTTATTGTCGATAAGTTTTGTCCTGAGGAGGAAATCATTGGTTCCGGTGATTCTCTGCACCCGGACGGTAGGGGCGCCGGCTTTTGAGAAAGCCACACTGATATCCTCGCCGGAAACCTTCTCAGTAAACTTGACATGGGCAAGAACCCCGCCCTCAAAGTCCACGGCATAAATAGGTCCCTTGTTTTTAATCAGACCAATGATGCCAAGGATAATCAACATCCCGGAGAATGCATATGCCCCGTGACGCGCCTTGACAAAGTCGAATCTGGGATTCTTGAACAATCTAAGAAATCCAAGATGCAATTTGTTTCTCCAGGAGACCCAGAGGTTTGTAATGGTGCGGGTCACGGAGAAACCGGTATAAAGGTTCACAACAAGCCCGATGAACATGGTGAGAGCGAAGCCCTTGACCGACCCTGCGGCAAATTGCAAAAGTATAAGGGCGGTAATGATGGTGGTGAAGTTTGAATCCCAGATGACGATGAAGGCACGTTCAAAGCCCTTCTTGACAGCCGACCTCAGCACCTTGCCAGTGGCGAGCTCCTCACGAATGCGCTCATAAATCAGGACGTTGGCATCCACCGCCATACCTACTGTCAGCAGAATACCACCGATGCCGGATAGGGTCAGGGTGGCACGCGCCAGGGACAGGATTGCCAGAATCATGAGGACATTCAAAAGTAGCGCGATATCGGCAATCATGCCCGCTGTGCCGTAATAAAGAATCATGAAGGCAACGACGGCAACTGTGCCTAAAATGAGCGCCTTGACGCTCGCCTTGATGGTGTCCGTTCCAAGGGAGGCGCCAACGGTCATCTCATGCTCCACGGCAAGGCGCGCAGGCATGGAACCCGCCTTCAGGACCTGGCTGATATCCCGCGCCTCCTCCATGTCGAATGAACCCTTGATGAAACAGCGCCCATTCGGGATAACCTCGGTAATGTTCGGAGCGGTGGCAACAACGCCATCGAGAAGGACAGCGAGGCGCTTGTGTAGACTTTTCTCCGTCAGGTCTCTGAACATGCGCGCCCCTTCGCGGTCAAAGGCAAGGTTGATATGGATGGGGCTTTCCAGGTCTGACTGCATCACCTCCACATAAGTCTCCTTGAGATATCTGCCAGTGAGGGCAACCTCATCCTTCAGGAGAAAGGGAACGGTTTTTGTTTTCCTGACGCCACCAAATTGCCCGGGGGTGCGGTCAGGTATCTGCCCAAAGAAGATGCGGTATCCGGGCGGAACCTGGTCAGTCTTGACGGTATAGATTTCCTTGCCATTTTCCACCTTCTTTTCCACGAGCAGGGGGGCTTTTTCATCGCTCTCATCCGCCACCAGACGGAATTCGAGCTGGGCGGGCTTGAGCATGTTCTTGATTACCCTCTGTGGGTCTTTTTCGCCCGGAATCTGGACGCGGATGCGGTTTGACCCGGATCGGACAACAGTGGCAAGGGTCAGGCCGAATTCATCCACGCGGTTCCGGAGGACCTTTTCCGAACCATCAATGGCATCCTGGCTATACCGCTCCATCATTTTCTGGGAGAGGTGCAATGATATAGGTTTGCCATTCTCAAGAGGGGTGGGGTCGTAACTGGCGAAGACCCCTGCTGAAAGGTCAAGGATATTCTTTGCCTGGCGGTAATTTTTGGGATTGAGGAGTTTTATCTTCAGAGCGCGGGTATTCTGGTCAATGTCAAATGTGGCATCAATAGAGTCATTGCGAAAGCTCTGCTTCAGGCGGTCGGCAGTACCGGAGATATTATCCAGCTCTGTTTTTGCCTGGTCGATTGCGAGAAGGATGTCCACACCGCCCTGAAGGTCAAGACCGGGGGTAATACTCCTCGTCTTCAGCTCCATGACCTTTTCGTCGTATTTCTTTTCCTCGGGCGTGCCTGGTGCTGGCAGTGAGGTTTTTGCCATGAAGGTGAAATAGCGTCCCGTCGGAAAAACTAAAATCAGGGAAGTCAATGTGAGCAGCAGGACGAGTACAAGCTGCCAATTTATCTGTCTGGGCATGAACACTTTCCTTTCTTGTCATTGATTGGTTATTGTCATTTATTAGAGACTGCGGGCAAACCCGCACCCCGTTCTTTTGAAGGGTTTAAAACTGTTGATATGGCGCTTTTTAAAATCTTGATGCGGACATTCTTTGCCACCTCCATTATGACCGTGCCCTCTTTGTTTTCAACATCCACCACGGTTCCGTAAATGCCGCCAATTGTTACAATGGAATCCCCGCTTTTCAGATTTTCCAGGAGGCGCTTTCTGGTATCCTGCTCCCTTTTTTGTGGACGCAGAACGATGAAATAGAAGGAAATGGCAATCAGGGCAAACATGAGCAGTATCATGCTCATAGGCGATTGTTTTTGCCCCCCTGCCGCGGACATCAGAATGCCATCAACCACATTCGTGAACCGGGCATAAGTCATACTATCCACCCCATTCTTATAAAAGAATTTATATAAAGATAGAGATGATTTTCCGAGCGGTGAAAAACTGTGAAATTATCCCCCCTCAAAATTTCCTGTCAACTATGAAAAAAAATAAAAATTCTTCTTGCATTCCCCAAATGTTTCGAATACTTAATAATCAAATTTATTAAACGGAATTTTTTTGCGACAGTAAACGAATTCATTGCAAATGGAGGGTTTGTATTATGATGAGTAGGTTGTCCATTCTTATGGTGACAATTCTCATGTGTGGCGTTGCAATCGCCCAGGAACCCATACCATACAAAACAGGCTTTGAGGCATCTGAGGGTGAGGGCTTCGACGTGGATGTGACCCTTGATGGCAAGGATGGCTGGACAGCCGTAAGCGCCACTATCACCAATGTCGTTCATCAGGGAACCGTTGGTGAGCTGTCAGTCGCCCTCGCGGAGAACAGTCAGATTGATAAAACCTTCTCCGCCGCGGGGGAAACGGTCGTCTGGATGGAAGGATATTTCCGCGGCGCAGGCACAACTGCAGAACCCAGTTTTCCTGCCGACCCCGCGGCAAGCGCCATCGTCTTTTTCAGCGCCACCAATGGCATCGAGTGCTTGGATGGTAATGGAACTGGTGGCGGCTCATGGTCAAGCACCGGTGTCACCCTTAATGCTGATAACTGGTATAAGGTCACCATCCGTCAGGATTACACCGGCAAGAAATGGCGCTGTTATATCGATGACGCCCAGAAACCCGCTTCAGACCTTGGGTTCCGGGATAATGTCACCGAACTGCATGGCTTTCGCAACTTTGCTGACACCGCCAGCTACCTTGACACTTTCCGCGTTCTTCCTGCCAAGAAGGGCGACGCCAATGCTGATGGCAAGGTTGATGCCGCAGATGTCATATCTCTCGTCAATGACCCGAACGGCACAAGTATGGACATTATTCAGAAGGACAATGCAGACGTGAACAGTAGCGGTACCATCGACGTCCAGGATCTAACTGCATTGATAGACAAGATTCTTGGCAGGTCCTGACCTTTCACAAACAACCATTCAGGCGCAGGGAGGGGGAAGATTATCTTCCGCACCTGCGCCTTTTTATTTTAAACTCGCAATGTAGAATTCCAGCCCCCGGTTGTCACCTCTTGCAAAAATCTTCCTCTTCCCAAGAAGCGCCATGAACTCCCTGACCTTCCTCCGGTTCGGGGCATATCTCTCATCAAAATGATATGGACCATAAAGGACTTCAAAGGCAGTCAGGTTGGAGCGCCCGTCCTGAAACATTCCCCTGAGACCAGTCTCTTCCAGGACATTCACAGGCGCATAGGTGTGAATGAGACGATTCAGCTCAACCTCATTCACAAGGACATGGGAATAGCCCAGGGTAAGAAGCCGTGAGCGAATCCCCTCCGCATCCGGCGCTGCGGCGGCAATGTCGACTAAAAGGCTCCTGTCAAAAACCGTGTTCACCGTCACCGGTCGTTTGATATATAGTGTGCGCGCCTCATAGAGAAAGAGGAGGCGGGCATCCTGAGGCAGGTTATGATTGATAAAATCCGCCGCCTCCTGATAAGCCCCGAGCTGGTCAAGGAGAAAGTCCCGCTGGTCAAAGGAAAAAAGCGCCGCCTTGATATACCCCGTGTTGAAAGCCTCCACAAAATGGATTTGAGCGGCGGCTGGAATAAAAAGGAGATAGGGAATCAGACAGAGTATCCCCAGCATTGATAACCGCACAAGACGCTTGAGCATCAAGACGGTCAGGATTGTCAGCAGAGGCACAAGGGGAACCAGAAAACGCGCCGGTGGGTGGATAAGGAGATTCCAGAAGATGAGACCCGCTATGGCATATCCCGCCAGTGCAACCACCCACTTAACCTGCCGGTAAAGGAGTCTGAGGGCTTCAGGGCTGAATGTTGCGGCGGCGCGATTTGTCTCCATATAATAAGCCATCTGCCCGGAAGTCCATCCCTCCCAGCGAAAAATCCCCGGCAGAAATGGGAAAAAGGGATTGCCGGTGTGATACACATTCCGGATAATCCATGGTGAGAAGGCGAGAGCCATGACCGCTGCGCCTTTCAGGGAGACCGTTAGCCAGTTCCGGAACATATTTTTCTTTCCCAGCCTCGCCATCCCATACGGCACAAGAATAATAATAAAGGGGAGAATGCCAATCCCCAGAATGGAATATTTCACGCCGAGCGCAAGTCCCCAGAAGAAAAAGGAAAGATAAAGGACTTTATTTACTGCCCGTAAATCGCCGCCATCCATGTCATCGTGCCCCATCCACCATAAAAACCAGCAGGTTAGCGCTGACATGACGTATAAGGTCTGACCGAATTCCACAAAGGCATCCTGTCCCACTGTAAAGACAAGTCGATTCGCGCCCCATAAAATCACGGCAAGGAGACGCCATTTTCTTTCTATGCCTGTGAGACCGGCGAGAATATAAATCCCAGCCGCGACCAGTAACCACATCCCCAGATTTATGAGTTTGGGTGTGAGATATGAGTTGCAATTCTCAAGGGCAAGCCCCGCCGCATATAAGGTCTCTACCCCGAAGGGAAGATAACTGTAAAAGAGATGCGGACGCGGGGAGATATTTCCCTCCCTCAGGGACTGTTCCAGAGCGCCGAGATGATATTCCATAACATCATAATTAATTGGCAAAGGCAGGGCGCAGATGAGATAAAGTAGAAAAAGCAGGGCGATTACAATCACACACAAGATGGTTGGAATATCCAGAGGTCTGGAAGAAAGCGATACGGAAAATCCCAGCAGATGTCCCATTAAAATTATATAATGTGGGATGCCTGTAAATATCAACAACCCCAGGAGTGTCAAAACCGGTCTATGCCTCAGCCACCCGAAAGCGCCCATCAGAAGGATGATGAATCCCAGAATTCCCAGCCCCAGGGATATGGAAAGGATGAATCGGACGCGGAAGGGCCATCGGGAAGGTCGCCAGAAAAATAGACACCATGCGCCAATCCCGTATGCGGCAGTGAATAGCAGGACTACCTTGAAAGCCGAAAAGAAGACGCCCGAATAGCTCACCACCTGAATGTCCGTCCTTTCCTGAAAGAAGGTATGGACATAAGCAAGAAGCAAGAACAGGCAGGATATGGCAATTGCTATAAGGGTGGTGGTATTCCCTCTTCCCTGCGCCGGCAAGTGTGCCTTGTCATTCATTTAAAAAACGCCAATAATCGGGATATGTCGTAAGACAACGATTGAGATTTAATATAAGACTCCTTCACGAACAATCAATTAAATAAATATTTCGCACAGTCCGCCACAGGCGGACGAAAGCGAATTGACAAGATTAACAAGATTAACAAGATTTTATTCCATCCACGAATTTTCACGAATCTTCACGAATCCATCTCATCAGGATTTTTATCATGATATCCTGTCTATCCTGTATATCCTTGTTAAAAATGATAAATCTCTGTGTCCTCTATGACTCTGTGGTGAATCCCATATTTTTGATTTTATAGCACAAATAATGTGATTGACATGAATAGTTTGTTAAGTCATAAAGCTATTTTAAAAGCGTCTTGAGACAAGCATCTTATACAGAATCAAAACGCTGTCTATATGGTTTTATACGGAACTATGTATACAGTAGTTATGCCGCCAGTTATGTGAAGCGAACGGTTGCTATTATCATCCGTCGGTATGACTGCAGTTGGATGAAGGGAGAAAACAATGAACATTCAGGGATTAATCATTGGAACCGCAGTTTTGTGGATTCTGACTTATGGCATAGCATTGCCGCTGGCTAAGTTGATCAGTGGCACGGGAGTGAGTGATTCAAGAGACGCAATTCAATCTGGGGAAGAGAAATTGGTAGAACAAATTCGCCAAAAGATGGAAGAGAAAAGTACTCGGGAGTTACTTGAGATTTGGAAGGAGAATGATAGGGAAAAATGGTCAAACGAAGCATTTGAGGCAATACACGAAGTTTTGTTAGTGCGTGGTGAAAGCTTGCCTGCTCAAAAGGCGATTGATTCAAAATTCGCCATTCAATCTATGGATGAAAAATGGGTAGAACAAATTCGCCGAAAGATGGGAGAGAAAAGTACTGGGGAGCTACTTGAGATTTGGAAAGAGAATGATAGAAAAGAATGGTCAAATGAAGCATT
>JAPLSR010000430.1 GCA_026398545.1 Candidatus Sumerlaeota bacterium
GAAAACGCGACCCATACGCCACATTTGTCCTGCCCTCCACAATCGGCGCAATCACGCGCGGTATGTCCTGTGGGTCATACTCAAGGTCGGCATCCTGGACGATGACGATTTCACCCGTGGCATAGGCAAGACCCGTTCTTATTGCCGCCCCCTTCCCCCGATTCCGCTCATGATAGACAACAACGGCGTCGGGCTTCCGCTCTTCGCGCATCAAAATCTCCCGCGTGCCATCCGTGGAATAATCATCCACGAGGATGATCTCATGCTCAAATGGAATAGCCGCCCGCACACGCTCAAGAACCGTCTCTAAAAGGTCAACCTCGTTATATATGGGAATAATCAGGGATAGCTTCATATCTAAAGGTCTTTCCCGGACGAAAAAATCACATCATTCAATATCAAGAGAGTCCTTCACGATTCCCCATCTTTTTCAAGACTTTTTTGCGTGGCTTCGAATGCCTCTTTGTGATTATTAACTCCTGTCATCTTGGCGTGCTCTGCCCGCCACGGCTCGTCTATGACGAGAAATTATTTTAGAATCCCTGACAATATGAGAAAAGGCTTGAAAAGAAATAAGCAACCCGTGTAAGTTTATAAAGATTTTGTGTCATAAAAAATGTCCGAAGGGCGCTTTTTTCTTTCCGCGGAGAGGTGTCCGAGTGGTCTAAGGAGCACGCCTGGAGAGCGTGTGTGCCCCTAAAGGGTACCGTGGGTTCAAATCCCACCCTCTCCGCCAGCTTATTTGAGGATTTGAGAACTTAAAGATTTGAGAATTTTGGGGAACGTGAATCCGTGGGCTGTAAGTTCGCCTGTGGCGAATTCAAATCCCACCCTCTCCGCCAGTTTATTTGAGAATGGGAGAATCGGAGAATAGGGGAATTGAGTGTAAGTTCGTCTTGATTTGAATATGCGCCGCTCAGTGTCACTTAAAAAAACGAGTCATCTGTGGAAAAGAATATAACGCGCCTGAAAAAAGAACTCAATCTCCTCGATGTCTATTCACTCATCACGGGTTCCATCATCGGTGCGGGGCTATTTTTGCTCCCAGGCATCGCTCATGCCAAAGCTGGAAATGCCGTCATACTGTCCTACCTGCTCGCCGGCTTACTGGTTTCAACGGCAATGTTCAGCATGGCAGAACTTATCTCCGCCATGCCCAAGGCTGGGGGCGATTATTTTGTGGTCAAACGCATCATGGGACCCGCCGTAGGCACCATCGCCGGACTGCTGAGCTGGTTTTTTCTTTCCCTTAAAAGCGCCCTTGCCCTCATGGGCATGGCAGTCTTCACGCGCTTCATCACCGATATCAACATCCACACCCTCTCCATCGGCATTGCCCTCATCTTCCTGCTCTTAAACATCATCGGAATCAAGAAGGCGGGCATAACCCAGGTGGTCCTGACAATGAGTCTTCTCACCCTCTTAATCTTTTTCATTATCCGTGGCTTCTGGGGCATCAACGTCCAGCGATTTCGTGTCTTTGCTCCAAACGGCTTCCTCCCGATAATCGCAACAACCGGATTCATCTTTGTAACATATGGCGGCATATTAAAATGCGCCGCCGTTGCCGGGGAGATTAAAAATCCCGGACGCACCATTCCCCTGGGGATGATTCTCTCCCTTGCAACGGTCTCCGTTGTTTACATTATGTGCGTCTTCATCACGGCGGGCGCCCTCGATGCCGATGTCCTTCACAAATCTCCCATTCCCCTCAACGATGCCGCCGCCTCTTTCATGGGCACCGCCGGCATGGTCATTATGTGCATTGCCGCCATCCTCGCCTGCGTCACGACAGCCAATGGCGGCATCATGGCTGCTTCCCGCTATCCCCTGGCGCTCAGTCAGGATGGACTTCTCCCCGATGTCTTCAGCCGCATTAACAAAAGATTCAAAACCCCCCACATTGCCATCCTCGCCACAGGAATTTTCATCATCCTCTCACTATTTCTGAATATTGAGGGCATTGCCGAGGTCGGCTCCACCGTTCTGCTCCTTACCTTCATACTTGCCAACCTCTGCCTCCTCATCATGAGGGAGAGCCGCATCCAGAACTATCAGCCCAGCTTCCGCTCACCATTTTACCCCTGGCTCCAGATTATCGGCATAATCGGATTCCTTTTCATCATTTATCAGATGGGGATGACCTCCTTTCTAATGAGCCTCGCCTTGGGCGCAGGCGGCTTCCTCGTCTATTGGTTTTACGGTCGAGCGAAGACAACTACGGAATCCGCACTCCTCCATCTCATCCAGAGAATTACGGATAAAGACCTACTGCTCGGAGGCTCACTGGAATCCGAACTCAAGGATATTGTCCGGGAACGTGAAGGAGTTGTGAAAGACCGCTTCGATGAGCTTATAGAAAAATGCACCGTGCTGGATATCGAAAGTGCTATAAACATAGAGGAGTTTTACAAACTGGCGGCGGAGAGCATGTCCGCCGATATCCCCATCTCATCAGAGACTATCTTCAAAGACCTGATTGAGCGGGAAAAGGATTGCACCACCGTCATCAGCCCCACCATTGCCATCCCTCATATAATTATTGAAGGCGAGCATATCTCTGACATCCTTATAGCCCGCTGCAAGGGCGGCATCATATTCTCTGAAAATGCGCCTCACATCCACACCGTCTTCATCCTCATGGGCACAAAGGACGAGCGCAATTTTCACCTCCGCGCACTCTCCGCCATCGCACAGATTGTCCATGACACGCACTTCGAAAAAAAATGGATGACTGCGAGGAATAAACAGGCGCTCCGCGATATAGTCCTCCTCGGCACCCGCAAACGCATGAATCAATAAAAAACCCGTCCGGCATGACACTTCACAGGTGAACTGCGGCGCTTTGTCTTCCTCAATATCGCTTGAAGAATAATGGAGAAGACAACAGCCGCAATTGCCACAATCACAGCCACAACGCCGATTCGCGCGCCGGTGAGGAGCCTCGCCTTCCCGACCGCCCACATCCCACCCACCGCCATAACGGGTCCGACAAGACTCCCAAGCCCCAGAACCGCCTCATGAAAACCCCCGCTCCTCGCATGTCCAGCCGGAACCTGCAGGGAATAATAAATGCTGAAAAAATAACTTGCGCTCCATCCGAATCCGAAAAGCATAAAGGCTGCCCTCAGCAAATACACACCGCCTCGCGGCGCAACAAATAACATCAAAAGCCCCGCCACCATCGCCAACTGCAAAATAATCTGCAACTCCGCATTATACTGCCATCTCTTCCAGAACGGAAACCATATGAATGTAAAGGCGCAGATGAATAAATTGACGCTCAAAATGTTTCCAATCACACCCTCCGTCAGACCATGAAAATCCCTCCCGAACCGCGGAAATGCCGCCGTCACGGCAGAAAAGGCTATACACCCGAAAAAGATGCCAATCCTGCCCAGACGCGCATGAAAGGATGCCTCCGGATGTATGTCCTCAACTTCCACAGGCCTCTCACCAAACCGCCTGTGACCGTGCCTCAGCCAGTCCACACCAATGACACCCAGCGCCACAAGCATCACCACCGCAAAACCCCTGAACATAGCCTCCGCCCCGAACGCCTCCTTCACATATCCCGTCACAAATGCCCCCACCGTATCTCCCGCCGCCCATGAAAGACAGTAAAGCCCCAGTCGCCTCGCCAGCGGCATCCTGTGGTCCTGATAATCGGACATCAATCCCTCAACACCCGTGAAAAACAAGGCGAAAAAGAGACACTCAACACCCCAGTAGAGAAAAAAATGCCATATCCTGTATTGACCGAGGAGATGCCACCCCATAATCGACTGAAACGCCATCATAATAGCGCATGCGGCGGCAATGCACGGCAGCCGTCCAAAGCGGTCTGAAAGCGGCGCAAGAAAAAGGCTTCCCAGCGCATACAAAAGCGCGCCCCATCCCGCAACAATCAACTCCCACCCAAACACAGGCGACCACGGCTGACCCTTCATCACAATGATGAACTGCGTGTTCAGGATGCCTCCCATATACGCACACGACATAGCGGCGGTCAGAAGATAGTAAATATATTTTCTTCTCATTCACACCTCACTATGAGCAAATGGCGGAATTCTCAGGGCAGAAAACCCGATTTTTCAAGGGATAAAACAGGAATCTCTTAGATGATTTCACTCAGCGACCTCTGCGTCCTCTGCGTGAAACATTCTTATCTGCGGGATAAAAGGAAGGTTACTTAAAAAAGATATCTCCGGCGCTGAATGTCCCGTTAGTGGGGTCATATAAAATTCTGGTGTCCTGGTCAATGCCATCGGGACCAACGGAATATGGCACAGGCTTTACGCCATAAGGGCGCCCGTCATCGGCAAAGACATCTTTAAGCGATGTCCCACCGGTAATGAACCCATGCTGGACGCCACGCTCAAGCTCGCAAATCCTCCGCTCCGTTTCCAGCATGAGGAGGTCATATCGCGCCTTAGCAACCTGGCTACGGGCGTAAACCTCCTTATAATTTGGCATCTCTATAAAGAAGATAATCAGCGAGCGCAGGGAAGGGGCAACCTTACACATAATCCTCAAGAATCCCGGCATTTTTATATCATCCTTTAAGTAACTGATGCGGGACATAATCCACACTCGACTTCCATTTCTACAGGTGGGCAAAACATATTTTTCCAGATATTCCGCCTCCAATCGGTTCGCCTCTACATGAATCTCATACCCTGTCATATCCCCGATATTTGCTATGACTCCATATCTCGCGATTTCCCGGATTAGCCCAATGTCATTGGACACAATCAACGATTCTCCCTCTACAATATACCCATCCCAGGATGACAGCTCTCTTTGCCTTTCAAGCGTCCTGCGCAGTAAAACGGTGTCATTGCAACTCCGCACCGCCTCCCGCCATATTTCCACCCCCCTATTTCGCATAACAATCCCCCAAAGTCGTCCCATTAAGGGGATATATCGCTGCATTATAGATGACTTGACAACGGTCTCCGCAGATTTAAATGCCTCCTTAAACCGCCCCTCACGCGCCAGACTCAATGCCTTTATCTGAATCATCTTCGCCACAATACCTTTGAGAAATATATCCGTTGTATAGGGTCCTGGTAAATCACCAGGAGCCACTATTATTGCATCGAATTCATAATCCGGCTGATTCACAAGTCTTTCAAAGGCAGAAATGAACGGCTCAACTTCGGGCAGTTTCGCAAAAAGCGCATCTAAAGCGGCAGTGTTGGTCGTCTGACGGTCAACATACCACAAATCAATTTGGCTGGAGAACTTCATAAACTTATATCTGTCCTTTTCAAATATATCATCAAAGACCTTAGCTGACTCAATGGTCTCTGCCGTGAAGGCGGGGGACTCAATGCCCTGTGGGGTAATTTTGATTTTTTTCTCATGCCATTCCTTATATTCCATCCTCTGAGCGGGCGTCAGACGGGACCACACCTGATGGCTAATATAAACCATCACCCCGAGCGACAAAATAACCACAACGCCCAAAAAGATACAAAGCCCTCTCAGAAGATTTGTGTGCATCTTCACTATATCCAATTTTATAATTTTTTAGACGGAATGAATTGTGAATCCGATGACAACTAATCTATAAAAGGTTTTTCATTGACGAAACACCCGCATCATGAGTGAAAATCATCCATGTTTTCTGAAAAAACAAACCGCCAGATTCGGCGTTGTTTTTCAAGGAGTAAACCTTGTTATCAGGCAAATTTCAATCGCTTAATGCGAAAAACATATCCGGGGAGGATTATCTTTCACCGTCACGCCTCCTCCGGTGGTATATATCCTTTTTTCAAAAAGACCGCCTCCGCATCGCCACAGGCGTCCTCCTGACTCTCCTTCAGTCCATAGCGCTGGTCCCTGTGCCGCTCATCATCCGCCGCATAATTGACACCTACATTCCCGCCCGAAACACCCATGCCATCCTTGCCGCCTGCGCCATAGCCGCCGGTCTTTATCTCCTTCATGCCATGCTCGCCTTCAGCGGACGCTCCCTCACGCTCCTTTGCACCAAACGCGTCACGGAAAATCTCCGCGCCCTCCTCTGCATGCAACTCCAGCAGATGAGCCTCAGATTTTACGACCTCGAGCGAGCCAGCGAACTCCATGCCAGAGTCGTCATCGACACCGAACGCATCGATGTCATGGGCAACGCCATAGTCGTTCACGGCGTTTCATCCACCATCATGTTCTTCATCGCCTCAGGCGTCCTCTCATGGGTGAATTTCCAACTCTTCCTCATGACAATCGCCCTCCTGCCCCTTTTCTACACGGCGCACCGCATCCTGAAGCCGCGCATGCGCGAGGTGAACCGCCTCTTCCGGGACGGCATGGAAGGCATGAGCAGCAAGGTGAACGACCTCCTGCAGAGTATCCGCCTGGTCAAGAGCTTTGCCCGCGAGGCGCACGAACAAAAACGCGCCGAACGTCAGTTCCGCACCGTCACCCGCAGCGCGCTCGCCATGACCATCCTCGATTCATTCTACAATAACCTGATGGGTTTTCTTACCAATTCCACCACAATCGCCATCTACGCCACCGGCGGACTGCTCATCACGCGCGGACGAATGACCATTGGCGACCTTATCGCCTTCACAGGCATCATCGGCTTTCTCATCTCGCCAATCAACATACTCATGGGCATGGTGACTATGGTTTATGCGGGTCTCGCCTCCCTCAAACCCGTCCACAGACTCCTCACCCTCGATGACCCGCTGGAAAAATACAAGGGCAAGCGCATCGTGACGCGCCTGAATGGCGCCGTTGCCTTCGAACACGTCTCATTTGTCTATGACACGACCGGCAAAAAGGCGTTATGCGACATCAATGTCAGTGTGCACACGGGCGAGACCATCGCCCTCGTTGGCGAGAGCGGCGCGGGAAAAACCACCTTCTCCAACCTCATTATGGGCTTTTATTTCCCCACCGAAGGACGTGTCCTCATTGATGGCATGGACATCCACGAACTAAACCTCCGAACACTACGCGAGTGTATAGGCGTCGTCTCCCAGGAAAATGTCCTCCTCAACACATCCATAATTGATAACCTGCGTTACGGTCGCATGGACGCCACAAAGGAGGAGGTCATTGCCGCGGCGCGCGCCGCCAACGCCCTTGAGTTCATCGAACAAACCGCCGAAGGCTTTGACGCCGTTGTGGGCGACCGGGGCGTCCGCCTGTCGGGCGGTCAGCGCCAGCGCCTCGCCATTGCCCGCGCCCTTCTCAAAAATCCCCGGATTCTCATCCTCGATGAGGCAACCTCATCCCTCGATAGCGAGTCCGAGGCAAAAATTCAGGAAGCCATCGAGCGGCTCAAGGCAAACCGCACCTGCTTCATCATTGCCCATCGCCTGAGCACAGTCATCTCGGCAGACCGCATCCTTGTCTTCAAGGAGGGAAGCATCGTGGAGAGCGGCAAACATGCGGAACTCCTCGCAAAAGGCGGAGAATATGCCCGTCTCTGCCAGCGCCAGTTCCCATCCGCTCAAAAAGAATCCGCCTGAGGCGGATTCAAAGGACTTAACCTCTGTGTCCTCTGTGTCCGCCTCAGGCGGATGGTGAAATCCCCTTCAGCCGTATCAATCGTTAATCCTGATGACCATCTCCTCCGCATTGGCGCGCAAGTCGGGCGCATACATCCCGTAAAGTATTGTCGGCAGGGCGTGGAAAACACCGGGCGTCTCTGCTCGCAGGCGATAGCGCAGTAAATGTTCCCCGCGCGCAAGGGTGCCCAAGAAAAAGACCACCTTCTCATCCCGCAACTCCATGTAGCTGTAAAATCCTTCCTGGCTCTTGCCGCCGCTCCGTATATCCGTCGGCTCGCACCCCGCGGGCTTCATATCCTCAAAGCATAAATACGTGTAGTCATTATCGCTCGTCACGCGGAACTCCACCTGAAGAATATCTCCGCTTTGAACGGCATCTCTATCCTTCAGGGCAATGCGCTCATAGCGCAGTCTCTTTTCCATGACCTTCTGCCCCTTCGCGCCCTCCACCTCCACCTCATAGGGAATCTGGCGCAGTCTGTAATAGGTTCTCCCCACCTTCATCTCATGTCCCGCCGCGGTGATATGCTCCTCCTTTGTGAAGTATCGAAGATAGGTGTTGAAATATAGCGCGCCGGCTCCCTCCTTCGTTATCACAAGCTTATGTTTTCCTCCACCGAGGGCAACGCCCTCCATGCGGAACAGATTATCATACGTGAGGATGTTATCACGATTTATCTTCACCTTCTTAACAACAGCGCCGTTATCATAATCTATTGTGAGGGTGAAATCGGGCGATGTCTCACCTGCTGCCGCCGCAAAATCGCTCATGGCGGCGATGCAAAGCGTCGTGTCGCGCGTGGAGTTCCAATAATATCCGTTGCGTCGGTTGTTGAGAAGCCATTTCACAAGGCGCGGCGCCACATCGCTCTTGGGCTCCAGACGCACAATCGCCCGCAGAATCATGGCATTAGTCTCAACCTCCGAATTCCACCAGTACCACCATCCCTCTCGCGGTGTGCGGAACCAGACAACTTGCGTCTCGGCGTTCTCCTCTTTGTATTGCATGATATTCTGCAGGACAATCTGCGCCCGCGCCTCATCCTTGAGATTTGCCAGCGCAAGGCTCAAAAGCGCCTTGCCGTAAAGCTCAAGCGAATCCCGACCCTCAAACAGGCGCTCAATGAGTTTTCCAGAGCGTTTGTCCTCCTTCGGCGGCTCGTACTCCGCCTTTCTCTCCTTCATTGAAAGGACATACGCAACAAAGGCGTGCTGGGATGAGGGCGACCAGTGTTCTTTTCTCATCTCGGTTATTTCCCCGTTTGTAATAAAGTCCATCCCGCGCCTGACCATCTCCTCATTCACCTTGACGTCGCACCCCTGCGCCGTGCAAAGGGCATACACCACATAACACGTGAGATACGGAGAGGAATCGTCATCGCGCCACCAGCCCCAGCCGCCATCCCCGCGCTGCATGTCCGTAATCCGCTCCAGTCCCTTCCCGACTATCCTGTTCAGCTCCGCCTCGTCAAAAATCGGGCTGTCGGTATAATAGTATCTCTGTTCCCCCTTGTTTATCCGCCGAATTTCCTCCATGCGCCCGCGAATCGCTTTCACATCCTCAAGACGTATGCCCATATTCTGAAGCGTCTTCAGCGTCAGGACGCTTGGGAGAAATCGGCTCATCGTCTGCTCCGTGCAGCCGTATGGATAATAGAGGC